>NZ_JBDQZI010000020.1:0-43192 GCF_042920265.1 Lysinibacillus sp. KU-BSD001
TTTTAATACGGATTCTTAAATGATCCCAGGGGCTGTTCGGCTTTCCTTCACTTCTACTATAAAAAAATAGTAGCACAAACCATGGCCGTGGTTTGTACTACTAATGTTAGTATGTTTTTTACGAAATTTTATGGCTATGGACAAAGAGGCAACAGCATCTCGGCCTATTTTAGTTGAGATGTTGCTTTGTAATGGTATCGACTTTTCTGATAATTCATATAGTATAAAAAGGATGGTGGCATGAAAGCATGGCAATGGCTAACTTCGCTTGCTCTATGTATTGTCATATATATCGGATTAAATAGTTCAAATGAATCTGTCAGGCAATTCATTACAAGCGTTGTGTATAGTACAGAGCACATGACAGTGATGCGAAATACAGTAAATGAATTATTTTCTGATGACGAAGTCGTGGAAGTTGCTTCGACGAATCAAAAAGTGCTTGTGAAATTCGTTGCCATTAAGCGATACGATCAAGGATTTAAGTTATCATATGAAGACCCAATTACCATTACGGCAACGCAGTCAGGTGTCATGGTTTACACTGGACATACAGCACGAACAGGAAAGGTCATTTCGATATCTTATGATGATGGGTATACTGTGACGTATGGTTTTATCGATGACTTCTATCATCTACCGTATAGTACAGTTGCACAAGGTGAAGTGATTGCGATGAAGGAACAGGGAGAACTATTTATTCAAATCGAAAAAAATGGTCGTGTACTAAGCTTAGAAGAGACGGTCGAGTGGATTAAGGATCATGGCTAAGATAAAAATTCATCCAGTATTTTTGATGATGTTATTGCTATGGGCGTTGAGTGGAAACATTGCACAATACTTCCTTGTCCTCGTGTCACTTCTTTGGCATGAGGCAGGGCATCTTCTCATTGCAAAATTAGTAGGCGCAAAAGTAAAGGATGTCACGCTATTACCGTTTGGGGCACGGATACAATTTTTTAAAGGACAGGCTATTTCTTATACAGCACTTATATGGATTGCGATCGGCGGTCCTATTTTTACATTGCTTGCCTATTTGATAAGCCCTTTTATCCCATCATTATTTCAAAAAGATTTTGCGACGATTCAATTAGTTCTGCTATGCGTTAATCTTTTACCAATATACCCGCTCGATGGTGGACAAATCCTTTGTAATAGTTTACTAAAATTTAAACCTAAAAAGGCAATTTATGAAGGGTATGTATCTATTTCTTTATGTTTAATCACAATAGCGGTGGGCGCAATGTTACTAATGCTACCACAATCTATTTTTTTCGTTATGTTAAGTCTTCTCCTGTGGAGTGAAATACTAGATGAATGGCGATTCCGAAAATATCGAACAGCATTTGAAAAAGTTATTATGAATCGGTTGACTTAACAATCAGGGCATGATAGTATTTTAATGTTATTGTTTGTAGCACCCGCTACAACCGCGCTGGTAAGGTGCCTAAGTATCACAGAAGGTGATCACCTTTCAATAACAGGCGAGTCTTAGTCTAAGAGGAGGTGCATTTTAATGTACGCAATTATCGAAACTGGTGGTAAACAAATCAAAGTTGAAGCAGGTCAAGAAATCTATGTTGAAAAACTAGGTGTGGCTGCTGACGAAATCGTAACGTTTGACAAAGTTTTATTCGTAGGTGGAGAAACAGTTAAAGTTGGTGCTCCAACTGTTGCTGGTGCAACTGTTACAGCGAAAGTTGTAAAAGAAGGTCGCGCTAAGAAAATCACTGTTTTCAAAATGAAAGCGAAGAAAAACTACCGTCGTAAACAAGGTCACCGTCAACCATACACTAAATTAGTTGTTGAAGCAATCAACGCTTAATTTTGAGGTGAACCGGATGATTACGGTAACTATTTATAGCGATGAAAATCGTAAATCGTATGGATTTGAAATCTCAGGTCATGCACTTTCCGATGTTTATGGGCGTGATTTAGTATGTGCTGGTGCATCTGCTGTTTCTTTTGGTGCAGTAAATGCGATTCATCATATTACAGGAATCGAACCACAGATTGAACAAGGTGCTGAAGGTGGTTACTTAAAAGTAATGCTACCAAATGACTTGGATACTGAAACAGACGACAAATTACAAGTAATTTTGAATACTATGGTTACACAATTTTACACGATGACTGCTAGTTATTCAGATTATATCGAATTAAAATACAAAACGGTGTAGGAGGTGGAACATAATGGAAATGTTATTAACATTAGATCTTCAGTTCTTCGCATCTAAAAAAGGTGTAGGTTCTACAAAAAACGGACGTGATTCTGAAGCAAAACGTCTTGGCGCAAAACGTGCTGATGGCCAATTCGTAACTGGTGGTTCAATTCTTTACCGTCAACGCGGTACAAAAATTTACCCAGGTACAAACGTAGGTCGTGGTGGTGACGATACTTTATTCGCGAAAGTTGATGGCGTTGTAAAATTCGAACGCATGGGCCGCGATAAAAAGAAAGTATCTGTATACCCAGTAGCTCAAGAAGCATAATCTTGCAAATAAAGAGCAATTCTTTAAAGTGTAGACAAAGTCACATGTTGACTTTGTCTACACGTATTTTTAGATCACTCTTGAACAGATTGCTCATGCTGTCTTGAAAACGCTTGCCATACAAGGGCGCGTAGCCAAGGGAAGACGCGAGGTTCATGAGCGGACAAACGAGGCAAGTATCAACAGCCTGAGGGGGGGTGTCCAGAAAGTGAAAACTTTCGGGACACCCCCTTCACTTCTTGATACATATGTACTAAAAAATATGGGTCCAGTAGTAGTCGTAAAGAAGTCACCTTAAAATATCTTTTCAGACGGCTTCTTTTCTTTCGAATGAAGATTGAACTGTTCTAAGTATTACGTTTTAAAGGAAATGTGGAATAAAAATTGTTATACTATGTAAGATAACTTTATTGGAGTGAATAAAATGACGGAACAATCTTTAACGGTACAACAAGTATTACGTTATGCAAACCATGATTTTTTAAATCACCTTCATTTAATTAAGATGAACCTTGACTTAGAGCGTATTGAGGAAGCAAAAGAACTTATTTATGACATTGTGGCCCAATGTCAAAATGTCTCTCAGTTAAATAAAATCGGTCTGCCCAAAATGATTGAATACTTACAGACGTTAAGATGGCGTTATCCTGAATTTCAAATGGAGTTCTCTACCAATATAACAAAAGCTTTAAACGAACAATGGGACGAGCTAATTGTTCAATACTTGGAAGAAACAATCCTTCATGTGTATGACCGGTTAGATCCTTTTTCGGAACAACAGCTACAAATCGATATTGTAGGTGCTGGGGATGAATTTGAAATTACTGTTCATTTTACAGGACAGTTTAACGAGGCACTACATTTTAATAAGGAATTAAATGCACTGCAAATCAAAACGTTGGAACAAACGACAACGTCTTGGAAGTTTGTTATGCAAAATTAGGGAGTGAACGGTATGTTTGTAGATCACGTCAAGATTTATGTAAAAGGTGGAGACGGCGGAGATGGTATGGTAGCCTTCCGTCGTGAAAAATATGTACCAAATGGTGGACCAGCTGGTGGAGATGGCGGTCACGGCGGTAATGTTGTGTTCGAGGTAGAAGAGGGCTTACGTACGTTAATGGACTTCCGCTACAAACGCCACTTTAAAGCTGAACGTGGTGAGCACGGTATGAGTAAAGGTATGCATGGTCGTAAAGCGGAAGATTTAATCGTCAAAGTGCCACCAGGAACGGTTGTAATCAATGCTGAAACAAAAGCTGTTATTGCAGATTTAGTTGAGCATGGTCAACGTGCAGTTATTGCGAAAGCAGGGCGAGGTGGCCGTGGTAACTCACGTTTTGCCACACCAGCAAATCCAGCACCAGAGCTTGCTGAAAAAGGCGAACCAGGTCAAGAATTAGATGTTATTTTAGAATTAAAGGTGTTAGCAGATGTTGGATTAGTCGGCTTCCCATCAGTTGGGAAATCAACACTTTTATCTGTTGTATCCGCTGCAAAGCCAAAAATTGGTGCATACCATTTCACAACAATCGTACCAAACTTAGGAATGGTTGAAACGGAAGATGGTCGCTCATTTGCTATGGCAGATTTACCAGGGTTAATCGAAGGCGCGCACCAAGGCGTAGGCCTAGGCATGCAATTTTTACGTCATATTGAGCGTACACGTGTTATCGTGCATGTTGTGGATATGAGCGGCATGGAAGGGCGCGATCCGTATGAAGATTACGTAACGATTAACAACGAATTAGAGCAATATAATTTACGTTTAACAGAGCGTCCACAACTAGTGGTAGCCAATAAAATGGATATGCCGAATGCGGAAGAAAATTTAGAAGAGTTCAAGAAAAAAGTTGGTCCGGATGTAAAAGTCTTCCCAATTTCAGCTGTGTCTCGTCAAGGGTTAAAACCACTATTATTTGAAATTGCAGATTTATTAGAAGTGACACCTGAATTCCAATTACATGAAGTGGAAGAGGAAGAATCAGACGCAACAGTTCTGTATAAACATGAATCGAAGAAAGACGGCTTTGAAATTACACGTGATGACGATGGTGCATGGATTCTTTCTGGTGGTTCAATTGAACGCCTATTTAAGATGACAGACTTTAGCCGTGAAGACGGTATTCGTCGTTTTGCGCGCCAATTACGTGCAATGGGTGTGGATGAGGCATTACGTGAACGTGGGGCCAAAGATGGCGATACAGTTCGCTTACTCGAATTTGAATTTGAATTTATTGACTAAGGCTTTGAAAAGTGCGGGGGGAAAATTATGAAAAACGTTGCAAATCAACGATATTATTTAGTGCGTGAAGACGTCCTAACAGATGCAATGCAAAAAACGTTAGAAGCAAAACAATTGCTTCAAAGTGGAAAAGTTGCTTCCATTTGGGACGCTGTGAAAGAAGTCGATTTATCACGGAGTGCCTTTTATAAATATCGCGATGCCGTTTTTCCTTTCCACTCCATTGTGAAAGAGCGTATTTTAACTGTGTTTATCCAATTACAGGATCGAAAAGGTGCATTAGCAAAGTTACTTGAAATGGTATCAGATGCACATTGTAATGTGTTAACGATTCATCAAACGATTCCGATTCAGGGGCGTGCAAACGTGACATTATCATTGGATGTAACGAGTATGACGGATGAATTAGATGAATTAATGCGAAGTTTAAAGCATTTAGATTTTGTAGAGGCTGCTGAGGTTATTAGCTCAGGTGCTTTATAACAGAGTAGAGCGCACTATTGCGCTCTCTCTTTTTACATAGCATTAACTGAAAATTTAGAAATGAAAGTGTTTGGAGGATTGGATATGACGGTAGGAGAGCAATGGGGAAAACGGATTGCCTATTTAGGACCAGAAGCATCATTTACATATTTAGCGGCAAAAGGATTATTTGAAAATGAATGGTTGATCCCATGCACAACGATTCCAGAATGTATTGAGGCTGTAGCAGAGGGGAAAGTGGATTTAGCTGTTGTACCAATTGAAAATGCGTTAGAAGGGTCCGTCCCGCTGACGGTAGATTATTTATTTCATGAGGCAACGCTTTTTGTCACGGCGGAAGTATTATCTAAAATACAGCAACACTTAATGGTACATAAAAATCAAGTGAATAATTGGCGCAATATTAACGGGGTTTATTCACATCCACATGCTCTTGCACAGTGTCATAAATACTTATTTTATAATTTCAGCAGTGTGCCATTACATCAATATTCTTCAACGGCAGCAGCGGCTAAACTTGTATCGGAATCACCAGATGAATGTATTGCGGCAATTGGTAACTCGTCTGCCGCGGAGAAATACGGATTAGCAATCGTAGAGAAAAATATTCACGATTTTCATTTTAATCATACACGCTTCTTCGTGTTATCGAAGCAAAATTTACGCTTACCGAAAGAAGAAGCGACAAGTGGTCCGAAAACAACCTTTATGATAACGTTACCGGAAGATGATGTTTCGGGGTCATTGCATCAAGTGCTTTCTGTTTTTGCTTGGCGCAAATTAAATTTAAGTAAAATCGAATCACGTCCATTAAAAACAGGACTGGGTGATTACTTCTTTATTATTGATGTGTCAGCAGATGAGCATGAACCGATGATGAAAGGTGCCGTAGAGGAGCTAAATGCCCTTGGTTGCTCTGTCAAATCACTTGGTACATACTATACGTATAACACACCAGAATGAGAGGATTAAATGCGCATTATTTTGTTTGATGGTGTATGTAATGTTTGTGATGCCAGTGTGCGGTTTATTTTAAAACGGGACGGAGGCATCTTTCATTTTGCTTCTTTGCAAAGTGAAGTAGGGCAGCAACTTGTGAAACAATATCACCTTCAAGGGATCGATAGTGTCGTGCTGATTGAGCATCATCAAGCGTACACAAAGTCAACAGCCGCCCTTCACATCGCCAAAAGTTTGCAAGGATTTTGGCGGTTTTTGTATATTGCCATCGTAGTGCCGCGTCCTATACGGGATAGGCTTTATGCGTTTGTTGCTAAAAACCGTTATAAGTGGTTTGGACAAAAAGAAGTATGCATGCTCCTTTCAAAAGAACAGCAGGCGCGATTTTTGTCGTGATATAATGGCTGTATTAACATAAAAGGTGGGTAATGTATGTGGCAAGAGCAATTAATGAATTATCAACCATTTAATGAGCAAGAAATGGCAGATAAGCAAATCATCATGAAATGCCTGACAACGTTTGATGAGATTTTAACGCGCGAAAATGAAGTAGCACATATGACATGTTCAGGGTTTGTGGTCAATAAAGCACGGACAAAAGTACTTATGGTACATCATAATATTTATAATTCATGGAGTTGGACAGGGGGGCATGCAGACGGGGAAACCGATTTTTTAGCGGTTGCGCTTCGAGAAGTGCAAGAAGAGACAGGGGTATCGAATTTACAACCAGTCACAACCGATATTTTTTCCCTCGATGTATTAACCGTTATTGGGCATGTGAAGAAGGGGAAATTTATTTCACCACATCTCCATTTAAATGTTACATATTTAATTGAAGCCGATGATGCACAAGCATTGACGATTGCAGAAGCAGAAAATAGCGGAGTAGCTTGGTTACCAATTAATCAGTTGGATGCATATTCAACTGAAGAACATATGAAGCCGATTTACCATAAAATAATTAACAAGATGAAAGCATAAAATAGGGCCGTCTCATATTTTTTGAGACGGCCCTATTTTTAGTTTTCGATTAAGTACCCCTTTTCACGAAGGCTTGCTTCTGCTTTATCAAGAAGTGCTTCACTTGGGGCCGAAATCACATGCAAGTGGGTACCATCTGTTAGAGCCGATAGGAAGCTTGCTTTTGTTTGTTCAAGCTTTTCTAAAAACAAATCGACCTCAACACGGTTGGACACTAAAATGGAGGCGGTAATCTCGCCATAAACAGGATGTTCAATAAGAACATTTTGAATCGTTACACCGCAGTCAACAATAGTATACATTTCATCGCGTGTTTCATCTGCAGTGTGCATGCATACAATTTTGCGTTCATAGGAAGCGGTGCTTTGTTCTTTCATATACAAGTAGCCCTGACTAGTCGCCACGATGGGCTCATTACGCGCCTTTAATAAATTCATATCATTGACAACAACTTGGCGGGATACATTTGCATGTTTAGCTAAATCTGTTCCTGTAATCGGTCCATTTTGTTGTTTTAATAGATTTAAAAGTTCGAGACGGCGCTCTTCTCCTAGCATTTTCTTCATCTAAATCACCTCTAAATGTCAAAAAACATTTGTTGTAAGCATAGTGTATCATGATAGCTGTCTTTCCGCGCGAAATTTGTGTCGTTTTTTATAGGTAGGCATATGCTATAGCGAGAAAAGGAGGCAATCGATGCGAGTTCATATTGTGCAAAAAGGTGATACATTATGGAAAATCGCGAAACAGTATGGCATTGGTTTTGATGAGTTAAAAAGACTCAATGCGCAACTAGCGAATCCTGATTATATCGTACCGGGAATGGAAATTTTCTTGCCAGACACTGCTATGGGGACTAAGAAAGAGGATGTCCACAGTGTGAAAACGAAGGTTATGCCAAGCGTTGAAGAAAAAGAAACAGAATGGAAACCGGTTAAAGAATTGCCGCTTGTAGAGGAGTCTATGGAGGCAGAAATGTACCAACCAACTTATAATCCAGCCGCAATGATGCCGCCACAATGGTGCGTGTCCTGTATGTCACCACAACAGCCGCCAATTTATCAACAAACGATTTATCAACAACCGATGTATCCACAAGTCATTTATCAACCACAGATGATGCCACAACTACCAATGATGCCGCAGTTCATGCCGGAACAACAAATGATGCCCCAACAGCCAATGCCCCAACAACCAGTAATGCCAGAGCAACACGTAAAGGACATGATGGATGAAGAATCCATGTATGACCAATCGATGGATGAGGAATCTGTACATGAACAGCCAATGTACCAGCAACCAATGCATGAACAGCCAATGTGGCAGCAACCAATGCATGAACAACCGATGTGGCAACAACCAATGCATGACCAATCGATGTGGCAACAACCAATGTACCAGCAACCAATGTGTTGGTCACCGATGATGCATCATCAATCAATGTGCTGTCAACCGATGCACCAACAACCAATGTGGCAACAACCAATGCATGACCCATCCATGTGGCAACCAATGTGGCAGCAGCCGATGCATGACCAGTCGATGTGGCAACAACCGATGTGGCAGCAGCCAATGCACCATCCGTCTATGTGGCAACCAGTCCCTTGTCAGCAACCCGTAGATGCTTGTGAACAGACTCGTCCACAATGTGAGGATAAAGAGCAGCAAGTACAAGGTTATTATCAAGATATGAGACAAATGGAACAACACACACAACCACCCTTCAACCCGTATTGTCATCCCCATCAACAGCCGCCTTGGCGTTAAGAGATGCAGCTAAAAGAAAATTGTTGGCGCTATGATACGGAAAAGGGTGCATTTTTCGTAAAATACTATGACGATGCATTTATTGCGGATAAGGTGCGCTTTATTCATAAAAAGCTAATGAAAAATCATTTTCCATATATTGCACCGATCACCTCTCAAAAGAGTACACCATATATCGTGCATCAATGGGTACATGGTAGACCTGCGAACTACGAAAAAACGGAAGATCGTACGAAATCATTAGAGATGTTAAAGGCTCTTCATGAAACGAATGTTCTATGGAAAGATGCTTTACTTCCAAGGCAAGATTTACTGAAAAAATGGGAAGTAAGATTTGCTCGTTTTAAAAATAACGAAAAAGAGCTACTCCCTTTAATGGGAAAGGATTTTTATACCATTTCGAATATGACGGAGCAGGCGCTTAGAAAAATAGAGGCTAGTAAAACTTCCAAGTTCACATTGCTTCATGGAGATGTCGTACATCATAATTTTTTGCTTGGTGATCAGCCTGCAATCATTGATTTTGATTTAGCGTGCCTAGGAGATCCTGCTGACGAAGTGATTTTATGGATGCATCGTGTATTACCTCACGTAAATTATGATATATATGCATTATTGAATGAACAACCGTATGCAGAAATAACCCGACAAAAAAGGAATTATTTATTATATCCAAATGAATTGCTACGGGAATGGCTTTATTTATTGCAAGTGAATGAGGCGCAGAAAGAACAGCTGTTGCAATATGTGCGACCATTCACAAATCAAGCATTACAAATGTGGCCAGTCTTAAGGAAACAAATTGATAAAATGTAAATAATGACATGAACCGTCAACTATTTGGCGGTTTTTTGTTTGTTTTATTGTTCGGGGAAAAGGCGAACAGTGTGCTATAATATACAGGTTGAATGTGAGGGGAATAGCAAATGTATGATTATGTAAAAGGACAAGTTACACGTATTACACCGGAATATATCGCGTTAGAGGTGCAGAACATCGGCTATCAATTGTTTACACCGAATCCTTATGCGTTTCGAGTAAATGAGCACATACAGCTAATTTATGTACATATGCATGTGAGAGAAGATGCTCATACATTATACGGTTTTACGAGTTTAGAGCAACGTGAATTATTCCGAAAACTGATTCAAGTATCAGGGATTGGACCAAAAGGCGCTTTAGCCATTTTAGCTTCGGGGGCACCAACGCATGTGATCCAAGCAATTGAGATGGAAGATGAAGCCTTTTTAGTGAAGTTTCCAGGGGTAGGCAAAAAAACAGCACGCCAAATGATTTTGGATTTAAAGGGCAAACTAGGGACATTAATGGATGTAGTAGAGCTACCAAGCACAGAGGACGAGCTACCGCTATTTGGAGTAAATCCGCATACGCACGAGCTAGAGGAAGCCATGTTAGCACTTATCGCTCTTGGTTACTCTGAAAAAGAGCTTGCGAAAGTAAAACCTCAGCTTGAGGAGGATGAAGCTTTAACGACAACTGATGCATATATGAAGCAGGCATTAAAAGTATTATTGAAAATGAAGTAGGAGGGAACGAGCGATGACAGATCGTTTATTATCAAGTGAATCGAACGCTTTTGATGAACAATTTGAATTATCACTACGACCTCAACGGCTTTCCCAATATATCGGTCAGCAGCAAGTAAAGGACAATTTAAAAGTTTTTATCGAAGCAGCGAAAATGCGAGAGGAAAGTCTTGACCATGTGTTATTATATGGTCCTCCGGGGTTAGGAAAAACAACGCTAGCGGCTGTTATCGCGAATGAGATGGGCGTCAATATTAAAATGACAAGTGGTCCTGCTATCGAGCGTCCAGGTGATTTAGCGGCCATTTTAAGTTCACTTGAGCCGGGTGATGTCCTTTTTATAGATGAAATTCACCGTCTGCCACGCGCCATCGAAGAAGTACTCTATCCCGCAATGGAAGACTTTTGCTTAGATATTGTGATTGGTAAAGGACCAGAAGCACGTTCTGTTCGACTGGATTTACCACCGTTTACATTAGTTGGTGCAACGACACGGGTAGGGGCGTTGTCGGCACCGCTTCGTGACCGTTTTGGTGTCCACCTACGCTTAGAATATTATGACGAGGAGTCGCTTGCTCACATTGTGGTCAGAAGTGGACACCTATTTAACGTAGAAATTGATGACCAAGCCGCTTACGAGATGGCACGTCGTTCTCGGGGGACACCGCGTATTGCCAATCGTCTGCTAAAACGTGTGCGCGATTATGCACAAGTGCTAGGGGACGGGACGATTACGCTTGCTTTATCCAAACAAGCACTTGAACTATTGCAAGTAGATCCTCGCGGTTTAGATCATATTGACCATAAATTAATGATTGCACTCATTGAACGCTTTACAGGTGGTCCGGTTGGCTTAGATACGATTTCTGCGTCCATTGGGGAAGAACGTATTACGATTGAGGAAGTGTATGAGCCTTATTTATTGCAAATTGGCTTTATGCAACGAACACCAAGAGGGCGCGTCGCAACAAATTTAGCGTATGAGCATTTTGGCTATGCGTACCCACAACAAAATTAAATGATAGGAAGTTACAAAGATGAAAGTAGAAGATTTTGATTTTTACTTACCGGAAGAATTGATTGCTCAAACGCCGCTTCTTGACCGAACAGCGAGTCGTTTAATGGTTGTCAATCCACATACAAAAGAAGTAGAGCACCATCAATTTGCTCATATTGTCCATGAATTACAGGCAGGCGATTGTCTCGTACTCAATGATACACGTGTACTACCAGCACGTCTTATGGGGGAAAAAGAAGATACGGGGGCCAATATTGAATTGCTTCTGTTGAAACAAACGAATGAAGATGAGTGGGAAACACTTGTCAAGCCTGCGAAGCGCGTCAAAGTAGGAACGGTTGTGACATTTGGCGACGGCTTATTAAAAGCGACATGTACGGGTATGCTAGAGCATGGAGGACGTACATTTACATTTGAATATGACGGCATTTTTTATGAGATTTTAGATCAGCTTGGTGAGATGCCACTCCCTCCGTATATTCGTGAAAAATTAGATGACCAAGACCGTTATCAAACGGTATATGCTCGTGAGCGCGGCTCAGCTGCAGCACCGACAGCAGGTCTTCATTTTACAGAAGACTTGCTCGAGCAAATTAAAGCAAAAGGTGTTGAAGTCGTGTTCGTGACATTGCACGTTGGACTTGGCACATTCCGCCCTGTCAGTGTAGATTCAATCGAAGAACATGATATGCATTCTGAATTTTATAGTGTAACGGAAGAAGCCGCACAAACGATTAACCGAGTAAAACAAGCAGGTGGTCGTGTTATTTCAGTTGGGACAACTTCGACGCGTACGCTTGAAACGATTGCGAGTAAATATAACGGTGAAATTCGAGCAGAGCAAGGCTGGACAAATATTTTCATTTATCCTGG
Organism: Lysinibacillus sp. KU-BSD001; assembly: GCF_042920265.1. Classification (NCBI taxonomy): domain Bacteria; kingdom Bacillati; phylum Bacillota; class Bacilli; order Caryophanales; family Bacillaceae; genus Lysinibacillus; species Lysinibacillus sp. KU-BSD001. The sequence goes on from NZ_JBDQZI010000020.1 coordinate 12,371, forward strand.
TTATGAATACAAAGCGATTGACGGACTCATTACAAACTTCCATTTGCCAAAGTCTACGCTTGTAATGCTTGTGAGTGCATTAGCTGGAAAGGAAACGATTTTATCGGCATATGAGGAGGCAGTCAAGAAACGTTACCGCTTCTTTAGTTTTGGCGATGCGATGTTTATTCGTCCGAAGAAATAGTTTGCAAAACGTTGTCAGACAACCTAAAATTAAGACTTATGTGCTTGTTATCAATATGTAGCAGGCCATTAAATTCGAAGTACTGTTTTTACTTTAGAAATGAGAGGACTTTTATTTATGACACAACCACCAATTCGTTATGAATTAATTAAAACTTGTGCCCAAACAGGTGCGCGCCTTGGGATTGTGCACACACCACACGGATCGTTTGAAACGCCAACATTTATGCCAGTTGGGACACAAGCAACCGTAAAAGCGATGAGCCCAGAAGAATTAAAGGAAATGAATGCCGGCATTATCCTGTCCAATACGTATCACTTATGGTTACGTCCAGGCAATGATATCGTCAAAGAAGCAGGCGGATTGCATCAATTTATGAACTGGGATCGTCCCATTTTAACAGATTCAGGTGGCTTCCAAGTGTTTTCACTTAGCCAATTCCGTAAAATTGAAGAGGAAGGCGTTCATTTCCGTAATCACTTAAATGGCGATAAATTATTTTTATCTCCTGAAAAAGCGATGGAAATTCAAAATGACCTTGGCTCAGATATTATGATGGCGTTTGATGAATGTCCACCGTTTCCAGCGACGTATGAGTATATGCTAGCGTCTGTAGATCGTACAACACGCTGGGCAAAACGTTGTAAAGAAGCACATCAGCGTCCAGATGAGCAAGGCTTATTTGGGATTATTCAAGGGGGAGAATATGAAGACTTGCGTCGTCGTTCAGCAGAAGCGTTAATAGAGCTAGACTTCCCAGGCTATGCAATCGGTGGTTTATCCGTTGGGGAGCCAAAAGACATTATGAATAAAGTATTAGACTTTACAGCACCATTAATGCCAGCAGACAAGCCGCGTTATTTAATGGGGGTTGGTTCACCTGATTCGCTGATTGATGGTTCTATCCGTGGGATTGATATGTTTGACTGTGTATTACCAACGCGAATTGCCCGTAACGGTACATTAATGACATCAGAAGGACGTATGGTCATTAAAAATGCGAAATATGCACGTGATTTCCGTCCGATTGATGAAACATGTGATTGCTACACATGTAAAAACTATACACGTGCTTATGTGCGTCATTTATTACGTACGGAAGAAACATTCGGTCTACGCTTAACGTCGTATCATAATCTACGCTTCTTAATTAAGCTCATGGAAGATGTGCGTCAAGCGATTCGAGAAGATCGTCTTGGGGATTTTAAAGAAGAATTTTTCGAAAAATACGGTTATAATAAACCGAATGCGAAGAATTTCTAATCGTTTTTGTAGAAATTCCTTTCTTATGATAGAAAAATTCAAGAATTCGATAGAAAATCTCGCCATATAATGAGAATTTATACTATACTAGTAAAGATAAGATTTTCGAAAGGAGTCTATATAATATGGATGCAGCATATGGACAATTGATTATGATTGCTTTGATGTTTGTTGCGATGTGGTTTATTTTAATCCGTCCAGCACAAAAGCGACAAAAAGCAACAGTTGCGATGCAAAACGATCTAAAAAAAGGTGACAAAGTCATTACAATTGGTGGCTTACATGGCGAAATTGATGCAATTGAAGATACAGCGATTTATTTAAAAATTGCTAATAATACAACTGTAAAATTTGAACGCCAAGCAATCGGCAGAGTTGTAGAATAATAAAAAGGAGGGTGGTGGCATGTTGATGCGACCACCCCATGAGCAATATTTCGTAATGGATATTGACAAGGGGATGTTCAGAAAGTAAAAGCTTTCTGGACATCCTCTTCCTTTTTTCTGTATAATGCCTAACTTGTTCGCCCACACTGAAATGAAAAAGGGGTGTGGGAAATGGCTGAGTTTTGGATCATTGCTTTTCGTACGATTGTGTTATATATTATCGTGCTCCTTGTTTTTCGCTTGATGGGAAAACGAGAAGTAGGAGAACTAAGCTTGCTTGATTTTGCTGTATACGTCCTCATTGCTGAAGTAGCGTCATTAGCAATCGATAATTTAGATCGGTCATTAGTGTTAGCTGTTGTACCGATTGTTTTACTATTTACCATTCAGTATTTAAACGCCCTTTTTATTTTAAAAAATAAGAAAATGCGCGATACGATTGATGGTGATCCGACAATTATCATTCGGGACGGTGTGATTGTAGAAGCTGAAATGCGTAAACAGCGCTATAATTTAGATGATTTATTTCAACAGTTACGTGAACAAGGTATTTCATCTGTACAAAGTATTGCTTATGCTTTTCTAGAACCGTCTGGTAAACTATCAGTTTTTAAAAAAGGCGATGAACCGTTCATCCTGCCAATCGTCATAGATGGATATGTCGATGACAAACATTTGAAATTTATCGGTAAGGATCGAAAATGGTTAGAAGATCAGTTACGTGACGAAGGTGTGCATACTACGGATGAGGTGTTTTATTGTTGTTATGAAGGTGGGAAGATTCATTATCAGTTAAAGGCGCGAAAAAAGTAAACGGACGTAACGGAAATCAGACAGGTTAATTTGTTTTGTTAAGGCAAGTAAAATGGTTAATAAAGCAAATGTTATTACGATACTTGTAATCATGGAATTGTAAGAAATCATGGATTGCACAATACATGTGACGACAAAGCAACCATAGGATGCAGCAAATAAACGGAAGCCCACTTCAATTTTTGGGTTGTTACGAACGGATGCAATATGTAAAAACGAAGTAAGTAAAACACCAAACCCGATCGCAATAATAGCGCCGTACTGTTGTAGCATTGGCTGTGCCGCCAACACGAGCATTAATAACAGCTTCCCAATTCCACCATAAATCGAATTCATCATCGCCACGCGGGCTTGGTCCAATGCCTGTAAAATGGACAGGAGCGGACTTTGAATATAATAAAAATAAAAAATAGGTGCCAGTATTTTCATGTAGTTTGTTTCATCTTTTAAGTGAAATAGTTCTACTGCAAGAAAATCACCGTATAACAAGAAAAACGTCGCGGCATAACACCCTATTAGTGAGCAAAGGCGCAATGAAATCGTAATCCGTTGATTGAGTAATCGAACGTTTTGAACAGCTGCGGCATTACTAATCGCAGGAATGAGAATAATCGCGAGTGCTGCCGGTATAAATGCTGGGAAGAGCAGGAGGGGGATATGTACCCCTGAAATCACCCCATATAAAGTAGTCGCCGCTGTTGCCGTTAAACCTGAAATTGTGAGTGCTTTTAAAAACACAATAGGCTCTAAAAACCACGTAAATGTACCGAATAGCTTGCTGCCTGCTGAAGGTAATGCAATACGAAACAGTGGTCCACTGCGGTAAGTACTTACCTTTTTATCTGTTCGTATTTTCACGAAATGATAGTGGATCAGTAAGTAAATAAAGGCAGCACATTCACCAAGCGCGGTCATGCCCATTGCAAATGCAGCATTTGTCGTACTGGAATCGGTTAATAAGTACGGCAGAGCAAAGGAAATAGCAGCAATGCGAATCGTTTGCTCTATTAAGGAAGACCAGGCAGTAGGTGTTGTTTTCCCTAACCCGAGCAAATAAGCTTTAATAATCCCCGCATACACCACGATGGGTACAGTATAAATCGCGACTATTAGTGGATAGCGTGTCCCCTCACTTTGTAATAAAGTTTCCGCAATCGTTGGTGTAATAAACCAAAGAACCGGTAATAAAACTAAAATGGAAACGGTAGAAATACGTAGGCACGTTTTTAGGACGCTTTTTGTATCTGTAATTTTCCCTTTGGCATACAGTTCTGCTACCACTTTTGTTAAAGCAATTGGTAAGCCGAGTTGCACTAAAGAGATAAAGAAAATAAAAGCAGGGTAGGCCGTCATATAAATACCGACAACTTCTTCTCCCGCAATGCGCATAAATTGCATGCGATAAACAAAACCAAATAGTTTAGATAAAAAAATAACGACGGTCAACAGAAGCGTGCCTTTAACAAAAGAAGCCATGAGCAGTGCAATCCCTTCTCTTTTTTTTATGTTTCATATACAATATTGGTATGCGAATACACCGACCATTAAAACTAACGATTAGGGGTGGATTGTCGTGGCAGTTCCTTATGAGTCGCTTTATCGTAAAATGCAATTAGTTTTACAAAGCAAACTGGAAGAGTTTGAACTTTATGAATATGATGCCATTACAATGGAACAGTTATGGCAATATTGTGTTGAAAAGAAATGGCGCAAAAAAGTAGTAGAGGAACTTCCCTTACATGTAGTAGTATCAACGATTTTTTCAATCACCCCATCAGAACTGTTAAACCATGTACAAATAAAAGAACTACAGTTCAATGATGGAATCATTGACTTAAATGCAGAAGAGCTGGAAGCATTACTAGGACCTAAGAAAAAAGAATAACATTTTAGTAAAAAAATGCTTATTTATGGAATGTTCATTTGACAGCGAACGCGACCTATTTCATAATAAGCTTATTGCACGTTTCTTTTACAAATTTTTCTGTTAATCAACACCGCTATTCTTATTTTTGGAATAGTGAGGTGAAGGGAAAAGTATAGCTTAGCAGTAATATTTGCTACATAAGTAAAAGAAAGAGCGCAAATCATTTTGCGCTCTTTCTCGTGTGCGTCAGCATGCATTTTGAGGAGGATTTACAGATGAAATTAGCAAACCGTATCCTGACCTTTATACTTGTCGTAGGGCTACTATTCGCAGGTATGGGTACAACGGTACAAGGTATTTTAAAAGACGTAAAACTAGGCCTAGATTTACAAGGCGGCTTTGAAGTACTTTATGAAGTCGATACACTGGACGGACAGGATGTTACAGAAAAAATATTGACTGATACGACAACCGCTTTAGGTGATCGTATTAACCGATTTGGTGTGAGTGAGCCAAGCATTCAAGTAGAGGGAGAAGACCGTATCCGGGTACAACTTGCCGGCTTAGATGATCAGTCATCCGCTCGTGAGCTATTATCAAGTACGGCGGAGTTAACGTTCCGTGATGTGAACGATAACGTATTACTTGATGGGACAGATTTAAAAGAGGGCGGTGCTGCTTCGGCATTTGACCAGCAAAATCAACCAATCGTAACATTAAAATTAAAAGATGCAAATAAATTTGCTAAAGTAACACGTGAACTTGCTTCACGTCCTGCTGGCGAAAATTTATTAGTTGTATGGTTAGACTTTGAAGAAGGTGTAGATTCATACGCAGCTGAAGTGGAAAAAATGTCTCAAGGCATTGAACCAAAGTATGCATCAGCAGCTACGGTTTCACAAGTCATTGATTCAACAGATGTTCAAATTTCAGGAAACTTTACTGTAGAAGAAACGAAAACGCTAGAAAGTATTTTAAACTCAGGTTCATTACCTGTTAAATTAACAGAAATTTACTCTACCTCAGTCGGTGCACAGTTCGGGAAAGATGCACTCAATGATACAGTATTTGCAGGAATTGTCGGTGTCTTAATCATTTTTGTATTTATGTTATTGTACTACCGATTACCAGGTTTTATTTCGATTATTACATTAGCAGTCTTTACGTATTTAGTATTAGCTGTATTTAATGGCATTAATGCCGTACTAACATTGCCAGGGATTGCTGCCATCGTACTTGGTATTGGGATGGCTGTAGATGCCAACATTTTAACAGCAGAACGTATTCGCGAAGAATTACGTGTAGGACGTACAGTAAAAGAGGCTTATCAACTTGGCTCAAAACAATCGTTATCAGCTATTATTGATGCACAGTTAACGACGTTATTAGCAGCTGTTGTGTTATTCGTATTTGGTACAAGCTCGGTTAAAGGGTTCGCAACGATGTTAATCATTACGATTTTATTATCATTCGTTACGGCGGTATGGGGTTCTCGTATCCTACAAGGCTTGCTCGTAAATAGCGGTTATTTCAATAATCCTGCTTGGTTTGGTATTGCGAAATCGAAGCAACATAAGCCAGAAGAAAATATCAATACACTCGATTTAACAACGAAATTTGATCGCCTTGATTTTGTGAAGAACCGTAAAAAATTCTACGCATTCTCGTTGATTATTTTATTAGTTGGTTCTGCTATTATCGGGATGTATCGTTTAAATCTAGGCATTGATTTCTCAAGTGGTACTCGAGTAGATATTGAAACAAATCAAGCTGTCACAAAAGAAGAGATGGTTACTTATTTAGATTCAATCGGTCACCCAACTGAAGATGTAGTCATTTCAGGTGAGGAACAAAATGTGGCTGTGGCACGTTATAAAACAGACTTTACACAAAAAGAAATTTTAGATTTCAAAGCACAAGTGCTAGAAGATCATGGTCATGAGCCAAATGTCAGCACCGTATCGCCAACAGTAGGGAAGGAGCTTGTAAAAAATGCAATTAAGGCATTATTGATTGCTGCAGTGGGTATTATTATCTATGTAGCGGTTCGCTTTGAATGGCGTATGGGTCTAGGGGCTGTTGTTTCCTTACTACATGATGTCTTCTTCATTGTCGCAGTTTTCAGTTTCTTACGTTTAGAAGTAGACATTACATTTATCGCTGCTGTTTTAACGATTGTCGGTTACTCCATTAATGACACAATTGTAACGTTTGACCGTATTCGTGAAAATGTCAATCGTTCAGAAAAAATTACGACGAAAGAGGATTTAGCGTTAATTGTTAATAAATCACTTCGTCAAACAATGGGGCGTTCTGTGAATACCGTATTAACGGTTATTATCGTTGTTATTGCGTTAATTGCATTAGGTGCTCCGTCTATTCAAAACTTCTCGATTGCGTTATTAATTGGTTTAGTGACAGGTATGTATTCATCAATTTGTATCGCTGCTCAAATTTGGTACACATTAAAATCACGTGAAATGAGCAAAAAAGGTACAGCAGTTGTGAAAAAAGAGAAAAAACAATGGGGTTCAGACGAGCCAGTTGTATAATACGTAGTAAAGTGTGTCAGGATTGTTTCCTGGCACACTTTTTTCTTTTTATCATTACATATTGAGTGAATAGATATGCATATAGATGAAGGAGGGGAGCGTTTTTATGAAGATACAATGGACCATATTAGCGGGACTTCTTTTTGCTCTTATAATTGCCGTATTTGCTTACGTTAATATAGAAAAGGTATCTGTGAATTATGTATTTGGGAAAGCAGAGTGGCCATTAATTTTTATTGTATTAGGTTCAGCATTGATCGGGATGTTGATGTCAGCCTGTTTTTCAGCTGTTCGTCTGTTCGCAATGAAGTATAAACTGAATCAGCTAAAAAACGAGCTACACACAATGGATCGCAAATTAACAGAAAAAAATGCCGAGTATATTAGCTTAAAATTACAAATGACAAAGATGCAAGAGCAATTGGACCGTGATTATCACAACCCGTTTTTAAAGTGAAATCGTGTAGATAGAAGATTATACGGTGCGGTAAAATCTAGTTTATAGGATTTTACCGCTTTTTTTATGATTGAAAAGGTTATATACATACTTATAACGAGCAAATTCTAAAATATATATTCCCCTCTGAGTAACCGTTGCTTTCCGCTCCGGCACTCGCTTTCCACGGGCGAGATCAAGCCTCCTCGTCGCTCATGCTTCGCTCCTGCGGGGTCTTGATTGTCTCGCTTTTCCCGTAGGAGTCTCGTGTCTGCGCTACAAGCAACTATTGTTCAATATAATAATTAGCTGCTCAAAAATAATGAAAAATTCTCATTGACGAAAGTAAAGGTTGGGCGATTATACGTGCAAACGGAAAGAAAATGATTTCTTTTAAAGAAGAGAAATATTTTTCTAGCATATCGAGAAGCATTGACTTTTGCCGTAGCGCGCCATAGCCACAGGAGCCGTAACAGGAGATCCAAACAGGCCACGCCTGTTTTAGCTCCTGTGTAGGCTGTGGCAAAGCGCGGAGGCTACGATTATACTTTCGTTTAATATCTTTTACTATTTACCAGGTATTTTTAGGATTCATTTTTGCTCATTACGAGTACATATTTTAAAAAGCGCTAAATCCATCTACAACAATTTTAAGGTGAGGGATGTTTTTCTAATCACAATCTATTCATATTTCCCCTATTTAAAATAAAAAACCGCTATAATGGACATCATAAAGGAAGTGAAAGAATGATAGAATCAGCAAAAAAATGGATTGTGCAACGTCCGAACGCACATGTAGTGCAACAGTTACAAAAAAATCTAGGGATTTCAGCAATTGCAGCAAAAATTTTAGTAGCTCGTGGCTGTACATCAGAGGAGCAAGCAGTATCACTGCTTCAAACCGATGAACGTCATTTTCACGACCCGTTTGCCATGCATGGGATGGAACAGGCAGTAGCACGTATCAATCAAGCGCTTGAAGAAGGCGAAAAAATAGTAGTATATGGTGACTATGATAGCGATGGCATCACAAGTACGACGGTTATGCTTAATGTATTATTGGATTTAGGCGCAGATGTCGATTTTATGATTCCGAATCGTTTCACACACGGATATGGTCCACATGAAGAATTATTCCGCCAGGCGTATGAAAATGGCGTAAAGTTAATTATTACAGTCGATAATGGGATTAGCGGGATTGAACCGATTCGTGTAGCGAAAGAGCTTGGAATGGATGTGATTGTGACCGATCATCATGAGGCAGGCGATGTGTTGCCACCAGCAGACGTCATTTTGCATCCTCGTGTACCAGAAGGGCATTATCCATTCGGAGAGCTTGCTGGTGTAGGGGTTGCGTTTAAGCTTGCTCATGCTTTATATGGTGAAGTACCGGATCAGTTATTTGAATTGGTTGCCATTGGGACGATTGCCGACTTAGTACCGTTAAAAGGGGAAAATCGATATTTCGTCAAGCGCGGCATTGAAGCACTGCACACTTCACAAAGTCCGTGGGTAAAAGCAATATGTGAGGCGTCAGGTGTAAAGCAAAAAGAAATCAATGAGGAGTCGATTGGCTTTTATTTTGGACCACGTCTCAATGCCATTGGTCGCCTAGGTGACGCAATGCCTGGAGTTCAGTTTTTAATGAGTGAAACAAAACAACAAGCAGACGCATTAGCGAAATTACTCAATCAGAAAAACGATGAGCGAAAAGAAATCGTGAGTACGATGACAGAAGAGGCCATGGTGATGATTGAATGTGACGAAGCCATTAAAAATAGCCTTGTATTAGTCGTAGCAAAAGAGGGATGGAACGCCGGTGTTGTAGGAATTGTTGCATCCAAGCTTGTGGGGAAATACTATAAGCCAACGATTGTACTTTCACTTGATCAAGAAAAAGGAACAGCGAAAGGTTCTGCTCGTAGTATCGAAGGTTTTCATTTATATGATGAGCTAGCGAAAAACCGTGATATTTTACCGCATTTTGGTGGGCATCCGATGGCGGCTGGTATGACGTTGCCACTTGAGCATGTCGATGAATTGCGTACACGTCTTCATCAACAGGCAACAGCGGTGTTAACGGAAGAGCAGCTTGTACCAAAACTTTATATTGATGTACCCGTTGATTTAAGTGAAGTGTCCATCGAAGCAATTGAAGAAGTTCGTAAGCTCGGCCCATTTGGTACAGAGTTTGCAAAGCCAGTATTTGCGTTAGAAAAAATGAATGTGGCGTCAATGCGTCGGATTGGTACGCAAGAAAACCATTTAAAAATGGAACTTGAAGATGCGTATGGGAAAGTGGATGCTATTGGATTTGGCAAAGGGTATTTGTTTAATGAAATTTCCTATGATGTACAAGTCTCGTTTGTCGGAGATTTGCAAATAAACGAATGGCAAGGCATCAAAAAGCCGCAATTTATGATCGAGGATGTGCAGACGGAAGAATGGCAATTATATGATTATCGAGGGAAAAGTCAAGCGGCCAATTGGTTATCGAAGTTACCAGTTGAGCAAGTTGATTTTGTCGCGTTCCAACAGCAGACAATCAGTCAGTATGAAGCTGTAATCCAGCATGCCATTCACTTAATCGAAAATGAAACAGCGTATCAACAGCTTGGTCCTTATATTGTGATTCTTGATTTACCCGTAAATGTAGAATTACTAGAAAACATGTTGAAAGAAAAGCAATTCAAACGCATTTATGTCCATTTTTATACAGCGAATTCACAGTATTTCAATGGGATGCCTACTCGACAGCACTTTAGTTGGTATTATGCATTTTTGAAAAAACGTCCGACATTTAACTTAAAAGCGCATATTGAACAATTATCGCAACATATTGGACTAAATATTGATGTAATTAAGTTTATGACAAAGGTGTTTTTTGAGCTGGGATTTGTTAAAATAGAGGATGGTTTGACGACTGTTGTCGAAAATGCACCAAAACAAGCATTAGAAGAGGCACCGTCATATAAAATGCGTTCAGCACAATTAGAATTAGAGCAAAAGCTTTTATATGCTACATATACAGAGCTGAAAAATTGGTTCAATGAACGAATGAAGGGCTAAACCCTCAAGGAGGAAAAATAATGGATTTAAAGCAATATGTAACAACAGTTGATAACTGGCCAAAGGAAGGCATCAGCTTCAAAGATATTACAACGATTATGGATAACGGTCCCGCTTACAAATACGCAACCGATCAAATCGTTGCTTATGCAAAAGAAGTAGGTGCAGAAATTATTGTTGGTCCAGAAGCACGTGGTTTCATTATCGGCTGTCCTGTTGCTTATGCACTTGAAATTGGCTTTGCTCCAGTACGTAAGCCAGGAAAATTGCCACGTGAAGTCATTACGGCTGATTACGGCTTAGAATATGGAACGGACACATTAACGATGCATAAAGATGCTGTAAAACCAGGTCAAAAAGTGTTAATCTGTGATGATTTGCTTGCAACAGGTGGCACAGTAGAAGCAACGATTCGCTTAATTGAGCAATTAGGCGGAGAAGTGGTAGGGTGTGCATTTTTAATTGAATTATTAGAGCTACAAGGTCGCGAAAAAATCGGCAAATACCCAGTGAAAACATTAATCCAATACTAATCGCAAAAGCAGTCTCTTTCAGGTTGAGACTGCTTTTTTAATAAAAAACTCTTAATGAGCGAAAATACACCCTAAAAGTACCAGTTAAATAGTAAAAGATATTAAATGAAAGCGTAATCGTAGCCTCCGCGCTTTGCCACAGCCTACACAGGAGCTAAAACAGGCCTGGCCTGTTTGGATCTCCTGTTCCGGCTCCTGTGGCTATGGCGCGCTACGGCGAAAAAGTCACTACTTCTTAATGTTTTGAAAATGGATTTTACTTATTATCTTAAGGGAATTTTCAATAAAATATGTAATTAATTGCACATACCTTTACGGATGGACACTTACCCTGAGCTTGGCTTCAGCTCAGGGTAACATGATGTTGCTCACAAAGGCATCGGACTCGTGAAGTAGCGGCCTTATCTTTTGTTCTTATATCCCGTAGGAAGCTATATGCTCTACGGCGAAAAGTAGATGTTATTACTTACACTTACCGCCCTTCACTCCATGCGCTTTTAGAGCTCTGTCTTTTAATCAACAACATATTTTGGTATTGCACCTCTTAAAGAAATCATTTTCTTTCAATTTGTGTATATCATCGCCCGGTCTCTACCGTAATTAATGAGAATCTTTCATTATTTTTGAGCAACCGATTATTTTATGTAACACTAGTTGCTTGTAGCGGAGGCACGAGACTCCTACGGGAAAAGCGAGACAAGCAAGACCCCGCAGGAGCGAAGGATGAGCGACGAGGAGGCTTGATGCTCGCCCGTGGAAAGCGAGTGCCGGAGCGGAAAGCAACGGTTATTTAGATGGTGATATATGTTTAATGATTTGCTCATTATAAATAAACAAGAAAATTCCATAAAAATGTTTCAATTTCACTGAATTTCCATATATTATTATTGCAGTGAAGTATACACTAGTATGTCTTTACAATTTGTACGACTATTTTATACAATTAAAGTTATGATACTTAATAGAGAAAAAAATCGGGATAAGGTGGACAAATTATGGCGAAAGAACAAATTTTAGCGCCCGAAGATGTTTTCGAGCTCGTTAAATCGTATATGAATGATGAGCACGTTGCTTTTGTTGTAAAAGCATATGAAGTAGCGAAGGAAGCACATAAAGAGCAATTCCGTAGTTCGGGAGAGCCTTATATTATACATCCTGTGCAAGTAGCAGGGATTTTAGCGGATTTACAAATGGATCCGGAAACGGTTGCTGCTGGATTTTTGCATGATGTAGTAGAGGATACAGCGGTAACACGTGAAGATTTAGTAAGTGCATTCAATGAAGAAGTCGCGATGCTCGTTGATGGTGTAACGAAGCTCGGGAAAATTAAATATATGTCGAAAGAAGAGCAACAAGCCGAAAATCACCGAAAAATGTTTGTGGCCATGGCACAAGATATACGCGTTATTTTAATTAAACTGGCAGACCGTCTGCACAATATGCGGACGCTAAAGCATTTACCAGCAGAAAAACAACGTCGTATTTCAAAAGAGACGCTCGAAATTTTCGCACCACTTGCGCATCGTTTAGGGATTAGTACGGTAAAGTGGGAGCTTGAAGATACAGCGCTCCGCTATTTAAATCCACAACAATATTACCGTATCGTTAGTCTAATGAAAAAAAAGCGCAATGAGCGTGAGGCGTATTTAGATAATGTCATCGATGAAATTAAATCGCAGCTTGCGGATGTTGAAATCGATGCAGATATTTACGGACGACCAAAGCATATTTACTCGATTTATCGTAAAATGGCGTTGCAAAGAAAGCAGTTTAATGAGATTTATGATTTGCTAGCAGTCCGTATTTTAGTTGATAGCATTAAAGATTGCTACGCTGTCATTGGCATTGTTCATACGCTCTGGAAGCCGATGCCTGGTCGTTTTAAAGATTATATTGCGATGCCGAAGCAAAATCTTTATCAGTCCTTGCATACAACAGTCATTGGTCCATATGGTGATCCGCTAGAGGTACAAATTCGTACAAAGGAAATGCATAAAATTGCTGAGTATGGGATTGCAGCACACTGGGCTTATAAAGAAGGCAAAAACGTTGAAAACAAACGTGAAAGCATTGACCAAAAATTAACGTGGTTCCGTGAAATTTTAGAGTTTCAAAATGAATCATCCAATGCAGAAGAATTCATGGAATCTTTAAAATTTGATTTATTCTCCGATATGGTCTATGTTTTTACGCCAAAAGGTGACGTCGTTGAACTGCCAGCTGGTTCAGTACCGATCGATTTTGCGTACCGTGTACACTCAGAGGTCGGGAACAAGACAATTGGTGCGAAGGTAAACGGCAAAATGGTTCCACTTGATACACCGCTTAAAACAGGCGATATTGTAGAAGTACTAACATCCAAACAATCATTCGGTCCAAGCCGTGATTGGATTAAAATTGCTCAAAGCTCACAAGCGAAACATAAAATTAAGCAGTTCTTCAAGAAAAACTTACGTGAAGAAAATGTCGTTAAAGGTCGCGACTTAGTTGAAAAAGAAATTAAAGCTCAAGAGTTTGATTTAAAAGAAGTATTAACGACAGAAAATATTAAACGGGTCATTGAAAAACTCAATTATACACATGAAGATGATTTATACGCTGCCGTGGGAGTGGGCGGTATTACAGCGCAACAAATTGTGAATCGTTTGGCTGAAAAAATGCGTAGAGAGCGTGAACATGAGGAAGCGCTTGAAAAGATTGCAAAAGAAATGGCGAAACCAGTTCAGCAAAAACGAACAGAAACAGGCGTTGTCGTGAAAGGCATTGATAATTTATTAATTCGCTTATCACGCTGTTGTACACCGGTTCCTGGGGATGACATTGTTGGTTTTATCACAAAAGGTCGCGGTGTTTCTGTACACCGAGCAGATTGTCCAAATATTCAAGAAGATGAAAATGCCGACCGCTTAATTGAAGTGGAATGGGAAAATGGTAGAGCAGAGCGCAAAGAATATCCAGTAGATATTGAAATTTCTGCATTCGATCGACCAGGCATTTTAAATGATGTCATGATGGCAGTAAGTGATGCAAAAACAAACATTTTAGCCGTATCGGGTCGCGCGGATCGTGACAAAATTGCCACAATTCACTTAACGATATCCATTACGAACATAACAGGACTACATAAAGTAGTCGACCGCATCAAACAACTACCGGACATTTATTCGGTCCAACGTGTTATTAATTAGACTTGCTTAAAACTAATATTAGTGATTAAAAAAAGATAGAAGGTACGAAAGATGAAAGTTGTGATTCAACGATCAAAACAAGCATCGGTCACAGTAGATGGAGAAGCGACAGGTGCGATTGATAAAGGATATGTTTTATTAGTAGGTATTACACATACAGATACACCGGAAGATATTGCTTATTGTGCAAAAAAAGTAGCGGAACTTCGTTTATGGGAAGATGAAGAAGGGAAGATGAACCACTCTATTTTAGAAACGAGTGGTGCTATTTTATCTGTTTCACAGTTCACATTGTATGGGGACACGAAAAAAGGGAGACGACCAAGCTTTATCGAGGCGGCACGTCCCGAACAAGCAAAGCCGATGTGGGATGCGTTTAATGAAGCCTTAAGAGCATATGGTTTACATGTTGAGACAGGTGTTTTTGGTGCTATGATGGATGTTGCACTGATCAATGATGGACCAGTAACCATTGTCATCGATTCTGCCAAGTAAACTTTTCCTATATCCCTTCATACAATGAAAGTGAGAGTATATTTGAAGGGGTAGGGGGAATCAATCGATGCAAGTATCCAATCCATACTTATTTGAGACGTTAAAAGGTTTAATGAGGCAACCAATTGTCGTGCAAACAGGGAACAATATTCAGCAGGGCGTTCTGACGTCCGTATTACCTGATCATATCGTTATTGAAATTTGCAAAACACCATTCTTTATTCGAATGGATGAAATTGTTTGGATTACGCTAGCTAGGGTTTCAAATTAATACGTATAAGCACTTTCGGCTTGTCATATGTTACACAGAGACAAGACGGAGGTGTTTTTTTATGTTTCAACGTGTCAATCGTTTAGCGATTGATTTACCGAATGTCGAATATGGTGATGCGAATGCTGCAAGTGCCGTACAAGAGTTACTAGGTGGTAAATTTGGTGAGATGTCTACATTAAATAATTACATGTATCAATCGTTTAACTTCCGTGGAAAGAAAAAATTAAAGCCTTTTTATGACCTAGTCGCAAGTATTACTGCTGAGGAATTTGGGCATGTTGAGCTCGTTTCAACAACGATTAATTTACTCAATAAAAGTAGTTCCTTTACAGCACCACCGGATTTAACGCCACTACAAAATGCTAAAAATATGCGTAATACACAAAGTTTTATTGCAGCAGCGCAAGCCTCACTCCCAGTCGATTCGATGGGAAAGGCGTGGACGGGGGAAAATGTATTTTCAAGTGGCAATTTAGTACTCGATTTATTGCATAATTTCTTTTTAGAATGCGGAGCACGTACCCATAAAATGCGAGTATATGAAATGACCGATCACCCTGTAGCCCGTGAAATGATTGGTTATTTATTAGTCAGAGGTGGTACACATATTGTTGCTTATGCAAGAGCGCTTGAAATGGCAACAGGGGTCGATGTGACCAAGATGCTACCTATTCCAGATCTCGATAACCGGGTTTTTGATGCGGCACGAAAGTATGAGGATCGTGGGTACGGTAATGTCTTATTCACATGGAATTATGAGGGAGATTACAAGGATATTGATAAGATTTGGAAAGGTTGTCACCCAACGACAAACGCACCGCTCATCGTCGTGGAAGGTATACCTGAGGGTGGGAAAATGCCAGATTTAGATGATTTGCCTGAACAATTTGCACCAGGTATTGGACCAGAAGAGTTCCAAATGATTGCGAAAAGGTTATTATCAAATATGTAAAAAGTAGGTTCATGGCTCATATAAAGAAAAGAATCTGCACCGCTTTCATTTAGAAAGCGAGCGGATTCTTTTTTTTTATTATAACTCATAACGAGCAAATCTCTAAACATATATTACCAGTTGAGTAACCGTTGATTTCCGCTCCATTCGGCTCGCTTTCCACGGGCATGGCTTCAGCCTCCTCGTCGCTCGTA
Source organism: Lysinibacillus sp. KU-BSD001 (assembly GCF_042920265.1). Taxonomy (NCBI): domain Bacteria; kingdom Bacillati; phylum Bacillota; class Bacilli; order Caryophanales; family Bacillaceae; genus Lysinibacillus; species Lysinibacillus sp. KU-BSD001. The sequence goes on from NZ_JBDQZI010000020.1 coordinate 28,577, forward strand.
CCTCGCTCCTGCGGGGTCTTCAGCTCATGCTATTCCCGTAGGAGTCTCGCCGATTCCGCTTCAATCAACTGGCAAGTCATTTTTGATTACGTTTTGCGTAAAAATACGCTTCTATAAAGGGAATATTTTGTTAATCAACACACTTGGCTAAAAATAAAGAAAGATGCTCATTCATGACGGTAGAGGCTGGGTAATTACACTTGCAAATAGAAAGAAAATGATTTCTTTTAGATAAGAGAACTATTTTTCTAGCACATCGAGAAGCATTGACTTTTGCCGTAGCGCGCCATAGCCACAGGAGCCGGAACAGGAGATCCAAACAGGCCATGCCTGTTTTAGCTCCTGTGTAGGCTGTGGCAAAGCGCGGAGGCTATGATACAAACCTTTCACTATTTAAATGGTATTTTTAGGATGCATTTTGCTCATTTAGAGTTATAATTGTGCATCAAAGTAGTTTAGTATACCTTGATAAATGCCTAGTGTAGCTTGTTCACGATAGTAGTCTGTTGTAATGCTACGTTCTTCACTTGGGTTACTTAAAAAGCCTAGCTCTATCAAAATGGCTTCTTGCCTATTTTCACGCAATACTAAATAATTTCCTGGCTGGACACCACGGTCACGAATCGATACTTTCTTTGATAGACCCGCATGTACGTATTCAGCTAATTGTTTTTGATAGCTATTCATGTAATACGTTGTTACACCTGAAACAGAGCTATTTTCCGTTGCATCATAATGAATACTAATAAAAGCATCTGCCTCTACTTGATGTCCCATTGCTACACGCTTTCGCAAATCGACATAAACATCGGATTCACGTGTAAGGACTACATCCGCACCTGCCGCTCGTAGTTTGGATTTTAAAAGTTCGGCTGTTTTTAACGTAATTTCCTTTTCATCTGTTCCACGAACGCCTGTTGTTCCGTGGTCATTTCCACCGTGACCGGGGTCAATGACGATTGTTAGTCCTCTTAATGTGCCTTTTTTTCGGTCACTACTATCTTTTTTTGTAGACGATACAGGTTGAACCGTATTAGTTAACGAGACAACCCAGTTTGCCACGAAGGCTGCTTGTCCATCTTTCAGCGCAATTTTATACCAATCGCCCTCTGTAGAGAGAATAGGGTATGTTTCTCCTACGTTTGCACGATGGACAATGGCAGCTGAGGTGGAAGCTTCTTCACGTAAGTTAGTCCCTTCATGAAGAATTGTTACACTTTCATCAGAAGTTTGTCCATTTGATGAGGAAGAGCTTTTGTTCGTCGAAAATGTACCGTAAAAGCTATAAATCCAACCTTTCGTTTTATCTGCATATTGAATTTGCACCCAGTTTTGTGCTTGGTCGAGCACGGTAAATTGCTCACCGTTATAGGCTACGCCAATTCGTTTCGATGTTAAATCAGCCTTTTTCCGTACATTTACGGCATCGACTGTGACTGTAAATACATTTTCTTTTGAAGTTGATGTCACAGGTGATGCATTACTTTCTACAACATGATCTTTTACTGTTATATATTGAGAAGATACCCAACCTGTTACCGTGCCAAATTGAATTTGAATCCAATCATTTTCTGACTTTATGTAATTCGCTTCATTCCCTAAAAAGAGTTGGGCTAATACTGCTGCAGAAAGAGATGGTTCAGCTCGAACATTCAAATGATCCACCTGTGAGACGATTATTTTGGACGTTTCTGCACTTTCTTTTTCGGTAAGTGGCTGCGTTAACCAGCTAGCAACCCAGCCCTCCGTATTTCCTGATTTGACATGGATCCAGTCGCCTGACTTTTCAATGGTAGAAAGTGTATCGCCCTCTTTTAATTCATCTAAAATTGGATAAGATAACCCTGGACCTTCACGTAAATTTAGGATTTTTCCAGTGACGACTAAATCGTCGCTTGCAGCATTTGAAAGCTTTGGCATAGATATGGACACAATAAGTACAAGCGCAATCAGCAATTGAACTGTTTTTCTCATAAGATGCCTCCTCTCGAGAGAATAATTTTTTGAGGATGAGAAAATAATCCCACATATGTAGTTCTTTAACGAATCATATTATATCTATTTTAAAAGCAATGATATAGTAAAATCTATAGTTTTTTTGGCGTATAGGCAGTCATTAAGGCATGAATTTATGGAGAAAGAAGATACGATATTCCTACTACATTCGTACTGTTGGACTATGTCTTACTAAAAAACAGTTGACAAGAACTTTACTCGACATTAAGATTATGTATAATCTAAAACGAAATGCTAACGATCAAGCAAGTAGTAAATACCGCTACTGACAAGAGAGGGAAAATCCTAGGCTGCAAATTTTCCTACAGTATGTATGATGCGAATAACACTTGGGAGGCTTTTTCCTGAACGGTTTGCTTATTAGGGAAAAACGGAATCGGCCGTTATCCGATTATGAGGTGGATGCATACGCATCAACTAGGGTGGAACCGCGGAAGTAACAAGCTTTCGTCCCTTGCAAATACGCAAGGGGCGGAAGCTTTTTTATTTTCGTTTAATAATGGAGAGAAAGGAAGTGTCATACATGAGCTTTAAAGTACCTCGTGGAACACAAGATATTTTACCAGGTCAATCAGAAAAATGGCAGAAAGTAGAAGAGGTTTTACGTGAACTTTGCCATGTGTACCGATACAAAGAAATTCGTACACCGATTTTTGAGTCAACCGAATTATTTCAACGTGGTGTTGGCGATACAACGGATATTGTACAAAAAGAAATGTACACATTTGAGGATCGTGGAGGACGTTCATTAACTTTACGCCCAGAGGGAACGGCTGCTGCTGTTCGTTCTTACGTGGAGCACAAAATGTTTGGTCAGCCAGATCAACCCGTGAAGCTTTCTTATATGGGGCCAATGTTCCGCTATGAGCGTCAGCAAGCGGGTCGTTATCGTCAATTCGTGCAGTTTGGGGTGGAAGCAATTGGCTCAGCAGACCCAGCAATCGATGCAGAAGTCATTGCTTTTGCGATGGACATTTACAAAAAAGTAGGGTTAAAAGATTTAAAATTAGTCATTAACTCATTAGGGGACAAAGAGACGCGTGACGCACACCGCACAGCGCTAATCAATCACTTTGAGCCATCTATTGGGGAGTTCTGTTCTGATTGTCAAAAGCGCTTAGAGAAAAACCCTTTACGTATTTTAGATTGTAAAGTAGATCGTGAGCATCCATTAATGGCAACAGCTCCTGCTTTAACAGATTACTTAACAGCTGATTCGGCTGCATATTTTGCGAAAGTGAAAAATTACTTAAATCTTTTAGGGATTCCATATGAAGTCGATCCGAATTTAGTACGTGGCTTAGACTATTACAATCACACAGCATTTGAAATTATGTCTACAGCAAGTGGCTTCGGTGCGATTACAACACTTTGCGGTGGTGGACGCTACAATGGTTTAGTTGAAGATATCGGTGGACCAGATGTACCGGGCATCGGCTTTGCATTATCCATCGAACGTTTACTATTAGCACTTGAAGCAGAAGGGGTAGCGCTTGAAACGAACGAAGCCCTTGATATGTATGTCGTCGTAATGGGGGACGAGGCAAAAGTGAAAGCCATCGAGCTAGTGAGCCAATTCCGTGCAAACGGTATTTCAGCAGATATGGAATATGCGGACCGCAAAATGAAAGCACAAATGAAGACAGCAGATCGTCAAGGAGCAAAGTATGTCATCGTACTAGGAGACGCAGAGCTTGAGGAGCAAGCAGTCAATGTAAAAGAAATGGCAACAGGTAATCAAGAAAAGGTTGCTTTTAATGAATTAGTTACGTATTTACAAAAATAGATAGAAGTTTTGGAGGAATAGTAATGGCACAACGCACACATGCTTGTGGTGAAGTAACAGCTGCTCACCATGGTCAAGAAGTAGTATTAAAAGGATGGGTACAACGACGTCGTGATTTAGGCGGACTGATTTTTGTAGATATGCGTGACCGTACGGGCATCGTACAAGTCGTTTTTGGTGATCAAGCAAAAGACGCACTTGAAGTAGCAGATAAAGTACGTAACGAATACGTCATCGAAGTAACAGGGAAAGTCGTGCTTCGTGACGATGCACAAGTAAACAAAAATATTAAAACAGGTGAAATTGAAGTTCTTGCGGATTCTTTAACGATTATTAATGAAGCAAAAAACCCACCGTTTGCAATTGAAAATCGCGTAGAGGTAGCAGAAGACTTACGTTTAAAATATCGTTATTTAGATTTACGTCGTCCAGTGATGTTTGACACATTCAAAATGCGTTCGGACGTAACGGTAACAATCCGTAACTTCTTACAAAAAGAAGGCTTTTTAGAAGTGGAAACACCAATTTTAACAAAATCAACACCAGAAGGAGCACGTGACTATTTAGTCCCTTCTCGTGTACACGATGGTGAATTTTATGCGTTACCACAATCACCACAGCTATTTAAGCAATTATTAATGGTATCTGGTTTCGAAAAATACTTCCAAATCGCACGCTGTTTCCGCGACGAAGATTTACGTGCGGATCGTCAACCAGAGTTCACACAAGTCGATATTGAAACATCATTTATGACGATGGATGAAATCATTGAGATGAACGAGCGCTTAATTCAAGCGGTTATGAAAGATGTGAAAGGTGTAGACGTAACAGCACCATTCCCACGTATGAGCTACAAAGAAGCGATGGATCGTTTCGGTTCAGATAAGCCAGACGTACGTTTCGGCTTAGAATTAGTACAGCTTTCTGATATTGTGAAAGACTCTAGCTTCAAAGTATTCACTGGTGCAATTGAAGCAGGCGGCGAAGTAAAGGCAATCAACGTAAAAGGTGCAGCGGAGAAATTCTCTCGTAAAGATATCGATGCACTTGGTGAGTTTGTTGCCATTTATAAAGCAAAAGGTCTTGCTTGGTTAAAAGTAACAGACGAAGGCTTAAACGGACCAATCGCGAAATTCTTCGAAGGTGAAATGGCTGACAAGTTAATCGAGCGTATGGGTGCTGAAGCAGGCGACTTATTATTATTCGGTGCAGATAAAGCAAACATTGTGGCAGATGCATTAGGCGCACTTCGTTTAAAATTAGGGAAAGAATTAGAGTTAATTGATGAATCTCAATTTGCATTTTTATGGATTGTCGATTGGCCATTATTCGAATATGACGAAGAAGAAGGGCGCTACTATGCGGCGCACCACCCATTCACGCGTCCATTCGATGAAGATCTTGAGCTAATGGATACAAACCCAGCAGCAGTGCGTGCACAAGCTTACGATATCGTGTTAAACGGTTATGAGCTTGGTGGTGGTTCTTTACGTATTTATGAGCCAGAGCTACAAAACAAAATGTTCAAGCTTTTAGGCTTTACAGAGGAAGAAGCACGCGAGCAATTCGGTTTCTTACTAGAAGCATTTGAATACGGCGTGCCTCCACACGGCGGTTTAGCATTCGGTCTTGACCGATTTGTGATGTTACTAGCAGGTCGCACAAACTTACGCGACACAATTGCATTCCCGAAAACGGCGACAGCAAGCTGTTTACTAACATCTGCTCCGTCAAACGTATCAGATGCACAACTTGAAGAATTAAACTTACGTGTTACAGCCGTTAAACGATAAAGCAAAAGGACTTGCCTTGTGCAAGTCCTTTTAATTTATGAGCAAAGATTTGTCACTATGTAAACAAATACGTGTTTAATAATTTTTAAGTTTTTTTGATTTTTTTAGTTTGAAAATTCAGATTAATGATGATAAAATAACAATAACAGCCCTAAAGTGTACGTTTTTAAATAATACCTATCAGTTTTGACCGAACATAAGATAATTGGGAGTTCGATATTTTCTTGTGGCAAACATGCCCCATTGGAGCGGGACGTTTAAAGTAAGAGTGAGGACACCTCCCTGCTAAAGAGTGGGTTCAAGACGATATTATATAGAACGGCACATTTAGGGTTTGTCTATACAAATAATTGTTCACTCTTCTACAAATAGTAGAAGGGTTTTTATTTTTTGTTGCAGGACGAATCGTTAGTGTGTATAATTCCGAGTAGAATAATAAAGATTGAGGCAATCGATAAGCACTTTTGTTTCAATGTATGTACAATAGTACTTATTAACAAAGCGTTTTCAAATAACTTTCAAAATAAATGGAGTGAGAGGTTTCCACATGTTACATCAATTTTCACGAAATGAGTTAGCGATTGGTCAAGAAGGACTTGAAAAATTAAAAAATACGACAGTAGCCATTTTAGGTGTCGGAGGTGTTGGATCATTTGCTGCAGAGGCTTGTGCCCGCAGTGGAGTTGGCCGAATCATTTTAGTAGATAAGGACAATGTTGATATTACGAATGTTAATCGTCAGCTCGTTGCTTATCTTTCGACAGTCGGTAAATCGAAATCAGCTGTCATGAAAGAGCGTATTGCTGATATTAACCCTGATTGTGAAGTGATTGATATGCATATGTTTTATACAGAGGAAACATATGAACAGTTCTTTGCACAAGGGATTGACTATGTTATTGATGCATCAGATACAGTGATGTACAAAATTCATATTATGAAGGAATGTTTACAGCGCGGTATTCCGATGATTTCGAGTATGGGCGCCGCAAACAAAATGGACCCAACGCGTTTTAAAATCGCCGATATTTCCAAAACACATACGGACCCACTTGCCAAAATTATTCGGACAAAACTGAAAAAAGAGGGCATTAAAAAAGGCGTAACGGTTGTCTTTTCGGATGAATCGCCGATTGTTGTTCGCCCAGATGTAGTGGAAACAGTAGGAAATCCTAATGCGGATATTCGTAAAGCGAAAATGCCGCCGTCATCCAATGCATTTGTCCCATCTGTTGCGGGGTTAATTGCTGCGAGCTGGGTCATTAACCAAATTGTAAAAGATATAAAAATTACACGTGTACAAGGATAGCGCTGTTTCAAAAGGTTTAGTTAAATTTTTTATTAGATGATAGCTATCAGTCTGCTTTCTATTGAAAAGTAGCGATTTGCATAAGGCAGATCGCTACTTTTTCGTTAACTTCCTGTAATACTTAAAGCATTGTGGTAAGTTTCTTCGATATTTTTAGTGATGATTTGCTGTTCGTCATTGACTTTTTGTAGCATCGTGTTTAGTTGATCTACAGCTTGGGAGCTTTCTTCAATAATGGCTGCAAACTCATTTGTGCTCATTTGAATCGATTTACTGTTTACTTCAATTTCTGTTGTCGCTTTAGAGAACTTCTCTAAATCAAGTTGTAATTTTTTCATGGCATGAAATAACTCGCTAAATGTACGATTGACTTCATCTGTGACGGTTACTTGCATCTTAATCTGATCTAGTCCATTTTGCAATTTTTGTAATGCATCTTGATTATAGCTATTTACATTATTTAAATTGTTGTCAATTTTAATGAGTGTTTGGGCTGTCATTTGTGCTAATTTCCGAATTTCTTCTGCTACAACGGCAAATCCTTTCCCGTGTTCACCAGCACGAGCTGCTTCAATGGAAGCATTTAGTGCAAGCAGGTTTGTTTGTTCCGTTATTTTTTTGATATCCGTAGCAAAGTGATTCGTTTCGTTAATCGTACTTGAAAGCGCAATAAAAGTGGTATGCAGTTGATTGAAAAATGCTGTAAATGCATCCATTTCATGCTTCATCGTATGCATTGCTTTTGCCCCGTTTGATGCATTAGCACTTGCCCCTTCTGCTTCCTCCACAATTTGCTCTAGCTGGTTGACCATTTGTTCAATTTCATTTGTTGTGGCTTGTGTATTTTGCACAATTTCTTGGACATGTTCCGTTTGACGATGAGCACCAATACTCACTTCTTGAACGGCATTCATCATATTTTGCTGTGCAATACAGGCGGTATTTGTACCTTCAATAATGAGCTCTAGCTTCGCTGTCATCGTTTGCACAGCAGCATCAAGGTGAGTATGGAGATCTTCTTCTTTCTGAGCTTTTTCATGGGCATCAATCATGAGTTCTTCAATATTGTGAAATAGACGCTTGCTTTGTCGTACTTGAAGCGCGATGGCCAGTGTCATTAATGCTTGCGTCACAAATACATTCGCAGGGTCTACCGCAAATCCTTTTGTATCAAGCGTGAAGTTGAAAATTAAACCGATTGTAGAACCAATATAGCCTGCAGCAAGTACAGAATACTTTCCGTGTATAGTACTGATAATTAGCACGAAGAAGCTAAGTACGATTGTAGCGAGCGTTACATGATTTGTAACAATTGCTCCGTATGTTGTAACGGTCCCAGCAATACATACTACAAAAGGGAAAAGGGGGCGTATTTTTTCAACTTTCCGTTGTAAAACGTAAATCCCTAAAGTAATGAGTGCAGGAATAAATAAAGATAAAGCAATACCGATCGGACGACCAAGGATGAGTTGAGCAATGGCACCTAAATTGGCGGCTAATCCATAGACAAGCATTAATATAGTATTTTTCTCTATTAAATCTTTCCCATGTAATCCTTTCGCTTCCATGATGAATTCCCCCTATTATTTTTCTTAATAGTTTAACGAAATAATAATTTACTATATTTTCTCTTTTATATATTAAATTTTCTTGATTGTCACGGAAAATCGTTCGCTAAAATTCGTATGATATAATAGGATGTTATGATTATAAAAACAATTTTATTGAATAAGTGAGGTAGGTAAAAAGTGCAATTAAGTGAGATGGAATATAAAGGGTTAAATTTACTAGATGAAGTTTGTTCGGTTGAAATCGCGTTAGATGAGGTATTAGACGTTGTACACATATATGATACGAACTATGTAGTAGAACCGACCTATAATTTTAAACAGAAAAATTACGAGTTAAGTGAAGGCTTTTTTCAGCTTGCAGAAGTATTGAAGCAAAAGTATTTTTTTGTAGAAAAAAGAAAATCAAATATGAATGAGTGGATGAGTAGTTTGACGTGGCAATTTTACAGTTCAAACAAATCAGTCAAATGCTTTGATGGACAGGATATTACGGTAATGGGAATCGCAGATTTGTTACAGAAAAGTGAGCAGGCATTAATCGAAGCGAAGCTATATCCAAAGTATGTTTATAGGCTAGCAGAGCATGTCTAGATATTCCTAATAAAAAAATTTCGAATATAGGGATAAATGTCATCCTTTCATTTATACAAAATTTTACACAAATATCGCATATTTTCTGTTAATTATAATTTTTGAATTATCTAGAAATTTTTTTTGATATAGTTAATTGTGTGTACAAAATGTATACTTAGGGGATTTGAAGGGGGAAAGAGAATGGTGATGAGTATTCAAGTAACAAATAAGATTTTAAACTTAGCGGATTTACAGGAAAAGCTAGATCGTACAGTTTTTGATTATGTAGATACGACGCAAAATTGGCGAAAAGCACAGGAAAATCTGCACATGCTCTATGCACAAGTTAGGGAATATTTTGAAGTACATGTAGATAGCAATGGTGGTGCTATACCAAACAGTAACCCTTACTGGGTGTTGTTTATGGATATATCAGCCCGTTTAGTATACTTTAACGGCCTCGCTAAACAACATATTGTATCAGATTTAGATGAAGCAACTCGAAGTGATATTGCGAGAGCTTATGCAGTAGCCGCAAAGATTTTACCGAATAAGCAATTTGAAGAAAACGAAGAGCTATTTGAAGAAATTAATAAAAGCTTGCAGCAAATTTCGAATGGTAACTACGCAGTCGAAAAGGTTTCGTATCCATTAACAGAATGCTTACAAAACTTTTATGATTATATAAAAACGCTATAATAATATATTTTAAACTGTCCTCATTGAATGGACAGTTTTTATTTTAGAAAAATATAATTCCCTTATTTCAACGGTGGATGATTAATAGGATTTATGTACCGTATAGATGTGAGGGAGAAAAAAATTTTTATTTTTATTTTGGTGAACTGTAGTAAGTGGAAATGACTTAAACCCTCTAGAATCAGTACATAACACAACGATGTTTAGCATTGAAAACGTTGTATATGTTGCCTACAATTTACATTATACATGTGTGAAAAGTTGTATTGAATTGGATAAGAGGGGGAGTTTCTATGAGTCTATTTGGATGGTTGGATTTTAAAGAAGGCTTACCACTTTGGTGGTCATATACATTAAATAAACAGACGAAAGCGATAAAAGAGGAGATTTTTGAAAGTATTGCAAAAACGCGAGTTCGTTTATTACATTCGTGGACAATGGATCGCTGGGTATCGCTTGATTCACGCGCGGAAGAAATGATTCGCTATGATGAATTTCCAGAACAATTGGCTTCTTTTTTAATACAATCTAAAAATCGCAGTTCCTATTTTACGGAGCTTTTTTTAATTAATCGCGATAGTGAAGTGTTTGCTTCAAGCTATCCTGAGCATATTGGCAAATGCTACAATACAGCTACTACGCCTGTTTACCAGAAAGCGATTCAAACGGTATGGCAAACAGGAAAACCACTTTTATACGGTCCGTTTATCGATGCACTTACATTGCATATCGGTCCTCGCAGTTCAAAATTTCATGATGAAGTGACACTCCTATTTTTACAACCAATCTTTAAACATCAACAATTAGCGTATATACTGGCAGCCCGTGTACCAAATGACGTCATATCTGATTTAATTCAGCGGGAGGCAGGACATATTTATCCAGACTCGGGTGATAATTATCTATTTATGACAAAATCAAATTTAGATCCTACCATTCAAGAAGGGATTGCTCTTTCTCGCAGTCGTTTTGAAGATGAAACGTTTACCCTTGGGGAAAATTTAAAGACAGGTGTCCATACAAAAGAATGGGGCATCGTCAAAATAAAGCGTCATACAGAATTTGAAATTCGCTTCACAGCCCCCGCAACAAAACAATTGCATCCGGGGGTAGCGAACACGATTAAAAATGGCTCCAATTTATTTGTTGCGTTTCCAGGCTATTCAGATTATCGCCATATTCCGGTCATTGGTAAAGGTGTTACATTCCAACTGCCACATAGCCCTGATGTGTGGGGGATGATGTGTGAGGCGGATTTAGAGGAAGTATACCGCACACGTTCCATCGGTCTTCGACTAGGGACTAGCTTTACTGTATTTATGCTGATAAATATTTTGCTATTTCAAATGTTAACGGCCTTTCAGTTTATTTCGCCACTAGCTGTGCTAGGCATTAATCTACTATACGGATTAGGTAGTACATATTACTTTATGCATCATCAAATTAAACCCATTACTGAACGGATCAATCGTGTAACAGGTATGATTCAAAAAATTGCAGAAGGTGAGGGCGATTTAACGATTCGTATAGATAAAAATATGTTATCCAATGACGAAACAGGTGAGATGGGACGTTGGGTGAATAATTTTGTTGATACGCAAGCAAGTTTAATGGTAAAAGTGCAAATCTCATCTAGTGATGTACAGCGAACGAATCAGCAACTACGGGAACGTACGTCAAACGTTGAGTTGCACGCTATGCATGTGATGAATCAAATGAATGAAATGCTCAGTGCCATTGAAAGACAATTACAAGATGTACGAGAAGCTATGACAACGATAGATCACATTTCGATGAGGATGGATGAAATGGAAGCAGTCTCCGTTGAACAATTAACCGAAGCACAACAACAAGTAGAAGGCATTAACAATAAAATGAATGACATCGTACAAAAAGTGAAAAATACGATTGCTTTAACGTCTACATTTACAGATTCATCTGCCAGCATTAGTAAAGTAGTCATTTCGATTAATGCGATTGCGGAACAAACAAATTTACTTGCACTAAATGCATCGATTGAAGCGGCACGGGCAGGGGAACACGGTAAAGGGTTTGCGGTTGTAGCAGATGAAATTCGAAAGCTAGCAAATCAAACGAAAACAGCAACAGAAGAAATTGACGAAACATTAAAATTGATTGAAAATAGTTCGACACTCATTGAACAAGCCATTCGAACAAACAGTGATGAGGTAGAGCAGGGAGCGCAATACATTCAAGTGGTGAAAGAAGTGTTATATGCGATGTCAGCAGGAACGAATGGACGGGCAAATGGCACAGATGAAATGCGAGATATTATGCAAAATATTGCTGCAAGTAGTGAGCAAAATGTGCGTGTAGTAGGGGCTGTAGAGGATGCAATGAAAACAATGAGCGATTTAACACAGCAAGCACGTTACGATACAGAACGGAGCTCGCTTGTGATTGGGACACTTGCACAGGCTGTGTCGAAATTCCATATTAAAAAATGAGGAGCTCTACTCTGAGCTTCTCATTTTTTAAAGGATTTTAACTTTTCATAAATAGCCGCCATACGTTTTTCTTCCCCGGCGATAACCGGTTGATAAAACTCCGTATCCATTAAATGATCAGGTAAATATTGTTGGTTAGTCCAGCCGCCAAATGTACCGATGGGTGTATCGTGTGGATACTTGTAGCCTGTATGACCAAGCATAGAGGCGCCCGCATAATGGGCATCTTTTAAATGATTTGGAATATCCCCTACGTGACCTTCGTGTATGGACTGAATAGCTGCATCAAGTGCTTTATAGGCAGAGTTGGATTTGTCACTTAAGCACATCTCGACAACGGCTGTTGCAAGTGGAATACGTGCTTCTGGCATCCCGAGTCGCTGTGCGGCATCTGTGGCTGCTGTGACATGTGCACCAACAGCAGGGTTAGCAAGACCAATATCTTCATACGCCATTACGAGTAATCTTCTACAAACCGCCACTAAATCACCGGATTCGAGTAAGTGGGCTAAGTAATAAAGGGCTGCATTTATATTAATATTTTTGATAAAAAAATAAAATTTAGAGATAAAATAACTCTGAAGCCTTATATAGCGTATGATTAGTTTTTAACAGAAAGAAAATTAACTGATATTAAATAGGAACATAAGATGTAGATAATATTTTTTATTTCATGTTCAATATTTGATAAAATAAAAAATAGTTTATAAAAGAATTATGGCTCTTCACCAAAATATGTACTTGACCGCACATTCCGTTACGGGCGGACGCTTTCCGCGGGCTTGGCTTCAGCCTCCTCGACTCGCAAATGCTCGTCTGCGGGGTCTTCAGCTCAAGCTATTCCCGCAGGAGTCGCCGCCCTTCACTGCATGTGCTTTTAGATCAATATCAAGAACAGATTCTAGTATTGAACCAGAATTTTAAATACAAATATTAAAGAAGGGGGATTATTTTGTTATTTGATGCATTTATTAAAGAGCCTTTACCATACAGAATGAGACCTCAGAATATAGATGAAGTTGTTGGACAAAAACATTTATTAGGTAAAGGAACTGCTTTATATAAAATGATAAAGAATGATTATGTTCCATCAATGTTACTATATGGTCCTCCGGGTGTAGGGAAAACTTCAATTGCTAAAGCAATAGCAGGAACCATAAAGACGCCGTTTGAAGCAATTAATGCAACTACTGCTGGTAAAAAAGATATTGAAGATGCAGTACATATTGCCAAACAGGAAGGGAAATTAATACTGTTTGTGGATGAGGTACACAGGTTTAACAAAGCACAGCAGGACTATTTATTACCGCATGTAGAGAGAGGTTTAATTACTCTTATTGGAGCAACGACAGAAAATCCATTTCATGATGTGAATCCAGCGATTAGAAGTAGATGTGGTCAAATTAAAGAATTGAAGCTACTAAGTTCAGACGACCTCAAGGAATTATTGTATAGAGCCTTGAAGGATGAAGAAAGAGGCTTAGGACGAATGGAGATTAATATCTCAGAAGAGTCAATAAATGTTATAGCATCGAGTACAGGAGGAGACGCTCGTTCTGCTTTAACTGTTCTTGAAGAAGTAGTCCATGCGTCAATTGAAAGTAGTCTAGAACCGATAAATGTTGATATAGAAGTTGTAAAAGATTGTGTAAAGGGGAAAGGGTTTTCACATGATAGGAACGGGGACATCTATTATTCGTTGCTCTCTAGTTTCCAGAAATCAATAAGAGGTAGTGACGTTTCAGCAGCACTACATTATCTAGCAAGGTTATTAGAAGGTGGGGATTTGACTTCTATTTGTAGGAGGTTAATTGTAATAGCTTATGAAGATATTTCCTTAGCAGCCCCTGATATCGGTATGAAAACCGTTGCTGTAGTTGATGCAGTAGAGCGCTTAGGACTTCCAGAAGCTCGTATCCCACTTGCGAATATTGTTATTGAGCAATGTTTGTCTCCGAAGTCAAACAGCGCATATAAAGCCTTAGACGAGGCTATAGAGGATGTTAAGCATGGTATGGTTGGTGAAATACCAGCTCATTTAAAAGATTCTCATTATGATGGGGCGGCTAAATTAGGGCATGGAGTAGGTTATAAATATCCTCATGATTATCCAAATTCGTGGGTTAAACAACAATACTTGCCGGATAAATTAATAAATAAAAAGTATTATAAACCAAAGGAATCAGGTAATGAAAAATATTTATCTAGAGTAGATTCAAGGTTAGATGAATTAAAAAGACTAAATAAAAGTTAGAAGGATAAACTACATTATCCTTCTAACTTTCAGACTGTAGACAAACTCGAAAATTTCGAGTTTGTCTACAGTCTTTTTTCTTTATAAAATAAAATTAAAAGATATTCTTGAAAATAAAATTAGCACTTACTACTAGAGGTGATAGAT
>NZ_JBDQZI010000021.1:0-39928 GCF_042920265.1 Lysinibacillus sp. KU-BSD001
TTGGAACGCCGTATGCGGTGAAAGTCGCACGTACGGTGTGAAGTGAGGGAAAAGCTGGAGATAACGTCAAAGGCTTACCTATCACTATAGCTACTTCTTTAAAGAAAATTAGTTCTCTATTGTAAAATTTAAGTAGTTTGAATTTATATACTTAAAGTAATGCTACCTAAGTTAAAAACGACGAAATAATAGTATTTATAGTGTAGTGTATTATTTGTATCGTAAAAGGAGGATTATACTTTTGAATATTTTAATTTTAGGTGCAACTGGCCGAGTTGGAGGTCAAATAGTTAATTATGCTCTTCATGACAGACATCATGTTACTGCAGTAGTTCGTACTCCAGAGAAGATTCAAATAAATAATGAAAATTTAACTATTATTCAAGGGAATGTTTTAAATAAAGAGGATATCATACGTGCAATGCACGGAATTGATGTAGTTATTAGTGCGCTAAATACTGATGGAGTAACAACTTTGTCTGAAAGTATGCCACACATTATAGAGGCAATGGAAAACGAAGGTATACAACGGATTATAACTATAGGAACGGCAGGTATCCTACAAAGTAGAACCACCCCCAATTTACTGCGTTATCAATCAAGTGAATCAAAGCGTAAATCCACCCGTGCAGCAGAAGAACATCATAAAGTTTACGATTTACTTAAACAATCAACACTCGAATGGACTATTGTATGTCCTACATATTTACCAGATGGAGAAAGTTTAGATGAATATCGTGTGGAACGTGATTTCTTACCGGTAGGTGGAGTAAAAATATACGTATCGGATACAGCAGAATTTACATATAAGCAGATTGAAAGTAACAATTATATAAAATCACGTGTAGGTATCGCCTACTAATAATATTCTCTTACATTATAAAATCCCATTTTAAAAGTATATATCAAATGTCTTTAAGCTAGAGAATGGAAATGATGCAACATATATTGAAAACCCGAGAATGGGTTTTAATTTGTTAGTCTTCGAAAGAGATGATTGGCAATATGTGTTTAGTATTGATAGAGATGTGTCTGATAAAGTAACACCTGAAATACTCGTTCAGCTAGCAAATTCTGTTGATTATTGAACTGTTTGGTTTAGATAGTTCATGTCTGTTCTTTAACTAACGCCGCCGAATAATTGAATAAGGGTTGGAAACAATACCCCTAAAAAGGGGCCAGGAAATGAAAAAAATAGTTCTTATTATCTTGTTTTTGTTAATTTCAGTTGATGCTGTTGAGCAAATATCTGCTCGTTCATCACAATCCTCTGAAAAGATATTTGAGGTCGATGAACAACAATTATCTATAAAGCAAGCGATTGAATTAGCATATCCGCCTGCATTGAGATGGAATGAAAATGCTCAATTATTGCAGGCAATAAATATCGATTTAGATCAGCCGGGGAAGTCCATTGGCAGTAACGGAAAAAGGAAGTATTGGAACATTTCATTTGGCGTACCAGATACTAATAAGGCTTTTTTAGTAACCATTCACGAGGGAAAAATAGACCATACAAGTGATTTAACGAGGAATGGTTCTTCTCCTTACCCTAAAAAAGAGTTTATACAAATGGAAGAGATTAAGTATGATTCACCAGAGTTACTAGAAAAAGCATTGAAAATAGGTGGTATTTATCCTGGGAAAGACTGGGCGAAAGGTTATAGTTTTATGCTTATAAAAGACACAGAGAGAAATATGGATCTAATATTAGTGATAGGTTGGAATAGTGACCAGACAGAAATGAAAGCTGCGGGCTTTAATGCTGCAACAGGAGAATATATTAAACCGAGTTCGTAACGTTCCTTACTAAGCTAATGTTTTGATCAAACGTTATTATAAATTAACAAATACCCTAAAATATAAAACAGTAGGAAAACGAACGTTTCCAACTGTTTATTATGTTATTTCATTGGTTTTTTCAGTAATAGTTTTGAAAATTTCATTGATTGATTGTCGCTAATAACTGAAGTTTGATACAAAATAGCCTCTTGTATATAGCTGTAAGGGGTTATTTTTGATTTCCTCATCCTTCACCCATTCCTTTAAAGTCTAAAAACGTCCCTAATTAATAAATTACTATCATTCCCCCTCCCTCATTTCATAATTTGGACAAAAAATAAAAACAAAATAGGTCTTGTTCACTCTTTGGTTTGCAATTAAAAAGTTAATCTAATAGAATATCTAACATGTTCAAATCAAAGTACTTTAATTAAACTAATTAAATTAAAATAACAAGCTACTTAGAAGGGGTTAAATAAATGAGATTTACAGAGTTTTTGAAGAGTAAAGGTGCCACGGCTGCTTTATTTATGGGGGTTTTTTATACCGTCTGTATGTTAGGCATCTTTTTGCCAGGGTACACAGCTATCCCTGGGAATATCGATCAGTTACCGATTGCCATTATTAATGATGATGCAGGGGAAGTAGGGGCGCAAATTGTAGAGAGCTTAGAAGAACAATTACCATTTGAAGAAATAAAGACAGATCTTTCGAATAAAGCTGCGTTAACCGAGTTAGAAGATAACGAATTAGCGTTAGTGATTCATATTCCAGAAACGTTTTCAGCCGATTTACAAAATCGTGATGTGTCATCAAGTATTGACTTTACACTGAACGAAGCAGGTGCCACAGTCGTATCGTCTTCGATGACACAAGTGATTGCTCAAATTAATGCGCAATTAAGTACACAATTTTCACAGCAAACAGCACAAGGTATTTTAATGAACTTGAATGTACCTGAAGGGCAAGCAAAAGAAATGACGGAGCTAATTGAAAACAGCTATGTAGGTAATGTTGTGACGATCAATGATATGCCAGACGGGATGCACAACAATATGTTACCAATGTTTTTAACGATGTCTTTATATGTAGGGGCGATGATTGCAGCGATGCAATTAGTAGGGGCATTTAAAGCAAATCGTGGAAAAGCGACGAAAACACGTTTATTTATTTATGTACAGTTAACGGCAATTTTTGTTGGGGTGATTGCTGGTATAGCTTCAGCAGGAATCGCATTTGGTATCAATGATTTAAGCGGCGATGTATTCTTCCCAATTTGGGGACAACAAATCCTGAATTATTGGGTATGCTTTAACTTCACAGCGATCGTCGTGTTTTTAATGGGAGAGGCAGGGATGCTACTCAATATCCCGATTTTATTAGTACAAACGCTTGCCAATGGTGCAACGATTCCCCGTGAGATGATGTATGCCCCGTATGAATGGGCAAGTCATATTACGCCGATGTATTATTCTGTGCAAGCTTACTTTGCCAATATTTTTGGTAGTACAAGTGCTAGTCCTTATATAGTCGGGTTAGCGATTGTTGGTGTAGTAGCGATGCTTATTAACGGTGTGATTGTGTGGATTTTCCATAAGCCACTGGAAGTAGTAGATACAACAGAATTGGCAAAAGTGTAATTTCGGCTGAAGTAAATACGTAGTTTTGATAGAATAGAACTATTATTTGCCTAAGGAGCTGAAACAATGGCAATTCAAATTTTCATTTTAACGAAGCTGATGGAAGAAGATAATTATCCTTATAAATTGAAAAAACAAATCGCAGAATTACAGCCTCTTGATACAATCAATGGTTTGACGGAAAGTAAGTTATATTACCATTTTGAATCGTTAGCGAAGCAAGGGTTCATTGAGACAAAAGAAGTCATTAAAGAAGAACACCGACCAGACAAACAAGTATTTGCCATTACTGAAAAAGGCCGAGAAGCTTTACCGAAGAAGATTTATAAACTATTTGAAAATGCTAATTCCATTGGTGATATGATTATTGGTTTAGCCAATATGAAATATGTCGACCGCGATAAAGTCATTCGTATATTAGAAAAAAAGGTAGACGGCATCAAAACAACTTGGGATAGAATGGCTCAATTTGAGGGGAAACATTTTGTGGAACCGGGGCAAGAAGTATTAGCAGACTTTGTGAGCGATTATGCCCATTATCGTATCGATAGCTCTATCCAGTATTTCGAGCGATTGATTGAGCATATTCGAAAAGAGGAAATATAGGGAAAAGGCTATTTGCACATTGTAAATAGCCTTTTCTTTTTAAGGTTCAATATCAAAATATGTTCTTGATAAAAAAGATAGCACTCTAAAAGCACATGGAGTGAAGGGCGGCGACTCCAGCGGGATAAGCTTGAGCTGAAGACCCCGCAGACGAGCTTCGCGAGTCGAGGAGGCTGAAGCCAAGCCCGCGGAAAGCGTCCGCCCGTAACGGAATGTGCGGTCAAGTACACATTTAGGTGAAGAGCCCTTTTTAACGATGATTAAAAATTCTTTTTAAAATAAGGTGTTTTTTTCAATATGATCCAAACTGGAATGGCAATGATAATGCCTAATACGTTTTGTACAAGGTCACCAGGGATGGAAGCTAATGGGGCAACCCAGTTATTGTATAAAATAACTTCACCAATGTAATAAACGGCAATCATCACAGGAATGGACACAATCATTGCGATTACATTTAATGCGATATTGTCACCTTTATGTCCTTTTGACCAAGCAATTTTACCGACGATGAAGCCTTGTAAAGCACGCGCCACAATCGTAATCGGTGCCCAGATCATCCAGCCGCCGACGATATCAAATAACCCCATACCAATTGCACCAGCTAAAGCACCTTTTTTCGGCCCGAATAAAATAGAGGCAATAAAAAGCATTGCTGTGCCTAAATGTACTAAACCACCTTTTGATAAAATAGGTAGCTTAATATTTAAATAGACTGTCGACACGAATACAAGTGTAGCTAACATCGCTGTAATAACTAAATCAAACGTTTTCTGACGCGGTTTCGAATAAGTTTGTGTATTTTGCATATCTATCTTCCTTGCTATTTAGAATATACCGACAACTTTAGCAAAAGACTGATGCCTATAAAAGTGCCAATTTGAGAAAAAAAGATGTGGTCAGTTTGGGGCTGTTAGCGTAGCACTCGGAAGGACTTCTCGAGACACTGGGATTTTCCACAGTTTCGATTTATGGTACGATGGATAAAGTGTAAGTTGGATCGATTGGATGGAGGATATTATGAAAAAAGTCGCTGTAATACAGGATATGTCATCTTTTGGTAAGTGCTCATTAACAGCTGCGCTTCCAGTTCTTTCGGTAATGGGCGTGCAAGCATGTCCGTTGCCAACTGCTATATTAACGGCACAAACGGGTTATCCAAGTTTTTTTTGTGAAGATTTAACATCTAAAATGAGCCATTTCGTAGAGGAATGGAGCAAGCTAAATGCCCACTTTGATGGCATTCACACAGGTTTTGTGACGGGTAAGGAGCAAATCGACCATATTTTTCAGTTTTTAAATCAATTTCACACAAAAGAAACGACTTTACTTGTGGATCCGGTCATGGGGGATATGGGTGAGGTATATAAAATGTTTACGGGTGAATTGCTGGAACGTATGAAAGAGCTTGTGAAGCGTGCAGATATCATTACACCGAATATTACAGAGTGCTGTTTATTAACGGGCCTGTCCTATGAAAAATTACATAGCTATTCAAAGGAAATGGACTATATTCAAGCAGTAGAAGAAGCGGGGCGGATATTGCAACACAATACGGGGGCACATGTCATTATTACAGGTGTCAACCCACCGTCAGACGATGCAACGAAGCAGTCTATTGGCAATATGTATGTGGACGGAGACAGAACCTTTTATAGTAAGCGGGAATTTAATGGGGAAAGCTATTCGGGCACAGGTGACTTATTTGCATCCGTCATTATGGGCGGCATGATGCGTGGGCAGGACCTTGTGGACTGTTTGCAGCTAGCAGAGACTTTTCTGACAGCAGCTATTCATGACACGTCCTTGGAACAAATTCCTAGAGAAGCAGGCATTAACTTCGAAAAATATTTGCGTATGTTATTGTAAAATTAAATAATTTATATAAAATCCCACGGAAAAAATTTTCCGTGGGATTATTCTTTTTATTTAACAATTATCCTATGCGTAACTAGGTTACTTACCTCGTTCATCCACTTCCTATGTAGGTTGTTAGCAAATACTTATCAAAATAACATAAAAAAGAATATTCCGATAATTCGAGCGAGATTAGTCGTTTTCGCGGAGAAAATAACAAAATGAATCATCGGAAATTAGCGTAGCATAAATGTATAGGTGAATAAAAAAATAGTTTGAAGAAGTCTGTCTAGCGAAGCAAAATCGATTGGTTATGACTGTATTGCCTGCCTAATTATCCCCACTTTTTAGCCCAGGACTCCACTGCTTGAAGCGCAACTCCTAGATCGTGTCCTTTCGTCGTTAAGGAATATTCAGAGCGAATGGGACGATCGGATATGACGTTACGTAAAACAATCCCATAATCTTCAAGTTCTTTCAGCCGCTCTGTTAACATTCGCTTACTTAATTCAGGAATGACAGAATTTATTTCACTGAACCTTTTTGGCATATCCATCAATGAATTGATAATTAAGCATACCCATTTTTTTTCTATAATTTGATAAGCCACTTCAATTTTGTTGCAAACTACTTCCTCTTGCTGTAGTTCGTTCAATCGTAACACCTTCTTAATATACAATTAATAGGTTTTTGTTAACTATTTATAACAATAAACTATTTTAATATTATCATTATATTTTGTAAATTCAAAGCTACTAAAATAAATTTGTTCATATTATTGACACACTCTATTTATAAAGTTATTATTGGTTACGCAAAGTTACCTGGTTATTATAAATCTATTTATGGTGTTAGCCTAATAATGTCAACATAAAATTAAGATTTAGGACAAGTATTTTTACAGCCTATAATCGTTGTTAAATATGTATTGGTGAAGGAGAAAACAGTATGAAAAAGTTGAATGGGAAAGTAGCCATCATCACTGGTGGTGCAGGTGGTATTGGTAAAGGGATGGCTACTGCTTTCGTGAAAGAAGGCGCAACAGTTGTCATTGTTGACTTAAATGCAGAGCTTGGAAACGAGACAATTCAGGAATTACAACAATACCAACCTGAATCTATGTTTATGCAAGCAAATCTTGCAGAGCATGAAAAATTAGGGGATATTGTCAAAGAAGTTGCTGAGAAATTTGGCAAGATTGATATTTTAGTAAATAATGCACATGCATCAAGAATGGGCTCTATTGCAGACACAACAAAAGCCGATTTCGATTTATCGTTTAATACGGGATTCTATCCAACATTCTACTTAATGCAAGCGGCACTTCCATATTTAAAAGAAACAAAAGGAAATATTATCAATTTTGCATCGGGCGCGGGCATTAACGGGGATGTAAATCAAGGTTCGTATGCCGCTGCAAAAGAAGCAATTCGTGCCATTACGCGTGTAGCAGCAAATGAATTTGGTCCATTTGGCATCAATGTAAACATCATTTCTCCAATTGCCAAATCACCAGGTATGGTGCAATGGGCAGAAGAAAACCCAGAATACTACCAAGGTATGTTAGCGAAAATTCCACTAAGAAGATTAGGGGAAATTGAGGAAGATATCGGACGTGTGGCTGTATTCCTAGCAAGTGAAGATTCTGCTTATATTACAGGTCAAACAATTATGGTAGACGGTGGCTCTATTAAACTACGTTAATAATGAGTGCTTTGCGTTTCAATCATATCAATCATGGCGTGTCGTTTAGACGACATGGTCATAAAAAAATTAGAAGATAAGGATTACATCATGACTAAACAACAAAAGAAAAAAATCCACTATGCTTGGTGGTTATTAATTGCTGTATCGATTATGGTCGGTGTAGGTAAAAATGGTATTTCGACTGCAGGTGGATTATTCCTAACACCTGTTACAGAAGATTTAGGTATTGGTATGGGGAGCTTAACTCTATACTTTAGTATTGCCTCTATTGTTACAATGATTTTCTTACCGATTGCAGGTAAGTTAATGGCGAAATATGATATACGATTAATTTTAATCGTTTCGATTGTATTAATGGCTGGTTCATTCGCCATGTTCGGCTTTATGAGCTCTGTGTGGGGCTGGTATTTATTCTCGATTCCAATGGCCATTGGTTCGATTTTTATTACACAAATGGCAGGCCCTGTGTTAATCAATAACTGGTTTAAGAAGCATAATGGTTTAGCAATCGGGATTATGGTAGCAATCGGTGGTGTATTTGGTGCCATTATTCAACCATTTGCAGGAAACTTAATTGCTACGCAAGGCTGGAGATTTACGTATATTGCTTTAGGTTTAGGTGTAGCAGCGGTTATCATTCCGATCGTATTATTAGTAATTCGAATGGCTCCTCAACAAAAAGGTTTACAACCATTAGGTATGGATGAAGTGAATACGAACGAAAATGCTACGGCACAACAAGAAACATTAACTGGTGTAGCAGCGGCAGTCGCAAAAAAATCGAGCGCATTTTACGCATTATTATCGTTCTTCTTCATCATCACATCGATTGCGAGCTTCAGTCAACATATTGCGCCGTTCGCAATGGGCGTTGGCTATGATATTAAATTTGCTGGTAGCGCACTAGGTGCAATGCAGATCGGTGTATTAATCGGTGCTTTATCGTTTGGGGTATTAAGTGATAAAATTGGTGCAAAAAATACAGCCGTATTCGGCATGCTATTAGGGTTAGTACCGGTTGGTATTTTCCTAACAGTCCCTGAAAATCCAACATTATTTACTGTCGCTATTGGTATTTTTGGGTTTGTTGTAGCATCACTAGGTACACTAGGTCCACTTTTAACAACTGCTTTATTTGGTAAAAAAGATTACAGTCAAATTTACTCTACTGCAGCCATTGGTTTAGCAGTTGCAGGTATTATTGCGTTACCTGGATACGGATTCATTTACCAATTCACGGGTAGCTATACATTTGTACTGTATGCACTTGCCTTCATGTTAATTTTAAATGCACTATTAGTAGTAGTAGCATTTAAAGGTAAAAAGAAATTAGAAAAAGCAGGCATGTGGAAGTAATCATAAGGTTAGTCCACAATAAAGTTCCATTAAAATCATCCCGTTGCTATCGTCGTTAGCACTGGGGTGATTTTTTCTTGATTATTTATATAGGTCATCTTAAAATTATGGCCATTTGTAGCGTTCATATCATCGTTGCCTCCGGTCAAAAAGTCGCTGTATCCGAGCAAAAGCCCAGTGTAAACGGTCAAAAAGCTGTGGTATCCGAGCAAAAAGTCAACGTATCCGATCAAAAAACCTGGTGCGAGCAAAACCTTAACTATATCCAGTCAAAATCCTACAGTGAACGGCCAAAAACATTTATTTTTTAGCTAAAATGCAAGCAAATGAGACGGTGAAATGATGGGGGATTATTTTTCAATTCTACGCTCCTCCACACTAGAGAAAAATAAAATCTTTTTCTTTTTAATTAGGAAATAATTAGTGCATGTAATCTCACGAATTTATGGTAGAATGTATGGCTGAAAGGAAAACATCATGAAAAGAACAGCATATTTTGATAACGCAAAAGCTATATTAATTTATTTAGTTGTATTAGGGCATTTAATGTCGGGGTATTTGAATGAAAACCAATATGTAGATACTTTGTATTTAGTCATCTATTTATTTCATATGCCAGCTTTTATTTTAATAGCGGGCCACTTTTCTCGAAAGATTAAAAGTCTAGACGATCTAAAGAAACTAGTTAAAACGCTAGTGCTACCTTATGTTATATTCCAAATTTTATATACCCTTTACTATAGGAATGTTTTTGGGGATCATGTACAATTTGAGTTTTTTGAACCACGCTATGCTTTATGGTTTTTATTGAGCATGATTATGTGGAAAATGATGCTATGGGTATTTAGTAGTCATAAAGGGATGATTGTAGTATCGATTATTGTCTCATTACTAGTAGGGTATATGAGTGAAGTAAACGAGTGGCTATCGCTATCTAGAACATTTTTCTTCTTCCCCTTCTTTTTAATGGGGTATTACTTAAATCGTGAAAACTTTGTAAAGATGAAAAATAAATGGAATGTACGGGTTGCCAGCATGTTAGCTAGTACACTGATTGTAGTTGTTTATCTATACGGAGATGTGCGGTGGAAAGAATGGTTTTTTGGCAGAGTACCCTATGAAGACATTGGCTATGGGCTATTGGAATCGAGTGTCTTAAGTAGATTATTTATATATGTGTTAATGATAGTAAGCACATATATTTTCTTATCGCTCGTCCCTACGGAAAATCAGTTTTATACAAATATTGGTGGTAAAACGTTAGGGGTTTATTTATTACATTTATTTATTATTAGAGCATTTAAAGAAACAGACATTTATGTATGGATAGAAGATACAGGGAATTACGTAGCATTGTTTGCCATCGCCTTTCTGATTGTATATGTTCTATCGAGTAATTGGGTGTGGAAAGTAACTGCGCCATTAATTATGGTAAATAGGAAATCATAATGATGTGAGAGTAGGGGCGTTCGAGAAGGTATTCTGGGGCGCCCCTTTTATGATAAAGAATTCTAGAAGGTATAAAAATATATTTCAGTTATACACGAATAGTTAACTGTTCTTTTAATACAATCTACTTGTGTCTGTCGAAGAAGGTTGGATGATATCTGTTACTGCAAGATAGAGGTTTTCTGGATATTCAGCTATGCGGTGACATAAATACAAGTACCACTCTGTCCCGTAAGTCAAATATACTTTGCTGTTGTATCCTTTATTTTTTAACTCTTTTAACAAATCGGGACGTATCCCGTAGAGCATTTCTATTTCTACCTGTGGCTGTTTGAAGTATTGACGATATTCCATTTCTTGAATAAGTTTCTCATCATGTGTGGCAATGGATACTGGATGATTCGCCCCGAGTAATTGTTCTACAAATTGGAGATAACGATCATTTAATTCTGTTGATCTAGGCATCGCAATAGTAGAAGGTTCTTGATAAGCGCCTTTGACAAGTCTTATTTTCCCAGGATAGTGAATCAGTTCTTGAATATCATCGTTCGAGCGAAATAAATGTGCTTGTATAGTGATTCCTACATTAGGGTACTGCTCTGTTGTTTTTTTATAGATAGTCACAATATCGTTTGTTTTCGATGATTCCTCCATACTAATCATAACGGTTATGTCGTATTGTTGCGCTTTCTTGGCTATCTCCAGTAAATGCAGATAAGCTGTATCTGGATTCACCGACAGTCCAATATGTGAAAGGTCTAGTGAAACCGTTTGCTGCATAGACATCGAGCCCATTTCTTCAATCAGATACAAAAATTCCTGTTTTGCTTGTTGGCATTCCTCTAAATTCGTCGTATTTTCCCCTATATATTCTAATGAAACAGAATAGCCATTTGAAATCAGTTCTTTTGCTGTAACAATCCCATCTTTTCTATTTTCGCCAGTAACAAATCTTTGCGCGGCTTTTAATAATAGCGGATAGAGCTCCGTCGAGTGTTGAATGTGGGATTTAATCTGTTCATTTCGTGCAATGGATTTCAGTGCTTGGGTGAATTGAATTTCTGGATTCATCATTACTATACATCTCCCTTTTCCTATTTGAGTTCACTTTATCATGATAAAATGGTCTATATTAGTACCATTTATTTCTTTTTTTTATGGTGCCAATTTTAGTGGGGGGAACATGTACATATGCTGTGGATACCTATTGATCGATCTTTAGATATACCGTTAATTCGACAAGTCTATCAACAAATACGAGAACGAATTTTAAAGGGGGAATTACAAGCTGGCGAAAAATTGCCATCGACACGTGAACTATCTGATGGGTTAAAAGTGTCTAGAAATGTCATTTTAGAAGCTTATGATCAACTAATGGCGGAAGGCTTTTTAACTTCACGAACGGGTTCAGGTACATTTGTAGGAGAAGGCACTTTTTTAGAGCCACTTAAAAAGCCGCCTTTATTTCACACTTTCAATTTGGCGAGCGATACAAACGAAGATGATCACATCATCAACTTCCGTTCAGGGATTCCAGCATTAGATTTATTTCCACGTAAGACATGGGCGAAATTGTCGTATGCGGTATGGAATGATACATCAAATGCGATGTTCGGCTATGATATTCCGGAAGGACGCCCAGAATTAAGAAAGGCTTTATCACGTTATTTATTGAAAACAAGAGGGGTGAATTGTCATCCAGAACAAATTGTCATTACGTCTGGTGCAACGCAAGCATTAATGCTTGTTTCTAAATTGCTCTTATCTCCTAACGATACAGTTGTCATGGAAGACCCCATCACGGATGACATCCAAACGATTTTTACAACTACAGGTTCGGCCCTTTATCCCATTCCTGTTGATGAATATGGAATGAAGACATCTTTGTTGCCAGTACATACAAATCCAAAGTTTGTTTTTGTGACGCCTTCCCATCAGTTCCCTTTAGGGGGAACGTTACCGATTCAAAGACGGATTCAATTAATTGAGTACTCCAGACAAATGAATTGTTATGTTGTGGAGGATGATTATGATAGTGAGTTTCGATATGAAGGCTCACCCGTCAGCTCACTACAGGGACTAGAACCAGATCGTGTATTATACGTTGGTTCATTTAGTAAAATCTTATCACCAGCGCTTAGAATAGGGTATTTAATTCTTCCTTTGCATCTTGTTGAAAAATGTAGAAAGCTAAAATGGTTTTCGGATCTACATACCCCTTCGGTGGATCAGCTTATCCTTACTCGGTTTATTGAGGAAGGCTATTTAGAAAGACATATTACAAAGATGAAAAAAATTTATAAAAAGCGAAGAGATTTTTTGATTGATTGTATCAATACAACATTTTTGAATAAGGTTACTATTTTCGGTTATTCGACAGGGTTACACCTTATTCTTGAATTGCCAGACTGCCATTTTTCAATTCAAGTGCTGAAACAAATCGAACAAGCGGGCGTGAAAGTATACTCGGTAGAAGATCATACAATTGAAAAAGGAAACCATCTGAATCGAATTATTTTAGGTTATGGGCATCTAAATAATGAGGAAATAAAAGAGGGTATTACGAGGCTGTATAATGCAATCTATACATGTTAATAACGAAAAGAAAGGCTGATTAATTCCTACGGGTAGGGTAAATCAGCTTTTTATTTATAAGCCATTTTAAATAATATTGTTGATTTTAATGCAAATATAGAGAGAATCACACGATGGTAAGGTCCCCTTTATTATTAAACCAAAAGTTAGTTTTGAAATTAATCTATCTAAAAAAATAATATAATGACGATAGCACCGGACAGATTAGCAATAAAATGTGAAATAGCACTTATCCAAGCATTGTTTGTTTTGTAAAATACAACACCGTATAGAACACTATTTATGAAGATGAAGAAAATATCATAACTGACTACAGCAATATTTCCGGCTGCGAAATGACCAAATGAGAATATAATCGAGGTCAAAATTAACGTTGGGATTATTGGCAATAATCCACTTAATTGTTTTTGGAAAAAACCCCGCCACGCAATTTCTTCACCTATTGCAAAAATGGCAAGTTGAAGAACAAGTAAGAATATCTTATCAAGCGAAATCACAAATTCTGTTCTGTTATAAATGTGTTCTATGAATTCAGGTAAGAACATTGTTGCTAAAGTAAAACAGATAACGTTCATAATAGTTGGTGAAAAAATCCAAAACCAAATTGATTTGTCTTTTAAATTAGTACCGATTGCTTTCACATTTAAACTATCATCAGAAGTAATATTTCTTTTCGAAAATCGATTGATAAAGAAAAATGCAATACCAACAATAACAGATAAACCAGCAATATTAACCCCAAAAAAATTAGAAAAAGAAACAATAGCCATAACTACTATTGCAACCAAACATATAATTTTATTTTTAGTCAAATTTAGCTTTCCCTCTTTCCTATAAGTCTTTAAAATTAAACGTATCTTTTTGCACTATATTTAGTTGAATTAGTTCTAATTAATTTGGGTTTTAAACTATCGGTAATAGTAGTTTATCCTTGGTTATATTGATTAAGAACAAACTTCATTTTTGTTTTAATGTGAAGTCCCCAGAAGTAGTTGTAACGGTTAAGGTCTTATCACCTTCGCCAATTACGACAATGGCATGATTTTCTCCTATATCTTTAGAGATTATATCCTCCAATTGAATACTTGGTTTTCCAGAATCCCCTTTGAAGTTTACTTTGAGTGATTTTGGTTTTTCTTTAAAAGTAGCTGCAACATCTCCACTCGTTGTCACAATATCTAATTCATTTAAGATTTTTTTCATTCCCGCAGTTATGTCTCCAGAGCTTGTTTTAGCTTGTCCCCTCTGAGAGATTAATTCCTGCATCTCCACATCTCCACTAATAGACTCAATCAAGAAGTTTTCCATTGCGCCATGTTCAATTTTGATTGAACCACTAGTAGACATCATGGAACTAACCGCTGTGGTATTCAAGTTTTTGACGATTTGATCTCCAGAATCAGATATGATTTCCATATTTTTAGCGGTTATATTTTCAGTATTAATATCCCCAGAAGTAGTTTGTACTAACAACTCTTCATAAGTTCTTTCAGGTAATGTAATTTGTAAGGTTAAGTCCTTTTCACCTCCAAATTTAATGCCTAAACTATCGGCATTTGGCAAGAATGATATTTTTAATTGGTTATTAAGCTCTTCAATATTTATATGGTATTTATGTTTAAATGACTGAGCGATTTTCCCTTCTAATTTCACTAATATGTGATTGGAGGAACCTGAAGTAATTTCAATGTCAGTAGCGTTTGTTTGAAAGCTAATTATTTTTATATCATTGAGTTCAATTATTTTCTCTTCCTGTAGGGGTACTAATGTGAAGTACTCCTTTTTAAACAAAAAGCCAATGAGAACTACTAAAAAAGCTATGAGTAACAGCCCTATTATCCCTTTTTTCATCTCGTGTTCCTCTTTTCTTCAACTAATACCTTTAAAAAATTATTAATGGTCATCATAAACTAGGATACTTTTACATCTGTTTCCTCTATATTTCTAATGGATAAATACCCTATTAGTAAACCAAACAACCCAAGGGAAATAGGAACTGCGATAATGGAAAACAGAGTAAAATTGTCGCTTGTAGAACTAGTTAGGGAGACGAGGAAAATAGAAGAAACAATTGTAGCTGGTGCCGATTTTCGAGGCATTCCAAATAATAAAGGAATAAGGCTCAGTCCAGCAGTAGCAAGAGAGTGAAAGAATGCAGTTACGATACTTTTAGTAAGTGCTTCTATTTTGATTTCGCCTGGTATAAGGTCAAAAAATAAATCGAGTACATAGACAAGCCCATTCATAAACATTGTAGACAATATGACGGTTAGAAAGGTGAAAGTGACAATAATAGTTAATTTAGATAGCATGATTTTCTTACGTTTAATTGGGTAGGTGAACATGATATTGATCGATTTATTTCTATATTCATCGATCACTAACTTAACAATAAGTACAGATGCGAAAATAACGAATGTTGCACGTATTGTAGAACTAATGATAAGTGTTACCATTTCAAAATCTTCAAAAGGAATATTTTCGTCTAACTTTTCCAAAGTATAAATCATAAATAGGCAGGCGATGAATCCAATATTCGCCAAAAGCACGCCTTTCCAATAATTGAACAGTTTATATTTTTTTATCTCAAGTTTTATAAGTTTAAACATTTATTCTACCTCCATTGATTATCTTGAAAAAGTAATCTTCTAAGGTGTGATCTTTTTTATTTATGGATTCAACTAAAATATTATTTAATACAAGTGTCTTCGATATTTCTCCTTGTGGTGTGTTTAGGTCATATATACGAATCGTTGTATCATCAAGTACCTTAAAGTTAGAAATGTTTAATTTATCATGTATTTCATAGGCTGCTTTCTTTACATCATTCGTTTTCAATTCGATATACTCTGTATTTTGAAGACGAATATCGTCCATTAATACTTCCTCAATAAGCTGCCCATCTTTGATTACCGCAATAGTATCGGCAATCTGCTCTATTTCGCCAAGAATATGGCTAGATAGTAACAATGTCATGCCATAATCTTTACTTAACATTTGAAAAAGATTTCGAAACTCTTTAATTCCTAGAGGATCTAGTCCATTTATTGGTTCATCTAAAATGAGAATTTCTGGTTTCGTTATAATAGCTCGTGCAACACCTAGGCGTTGCTTCATTCCTAAAGAGAAATCTTTGACGGCTTTGCCTTCAAAATCTTTTAGCTGCACCATATTTAAAACAGAATTGATCGCATCTGTATCGTAGTAGCCCATATATTCACAATGAAGCTGTAAATTCTCTCTGGCCGTTAATTTGTCATAAAAAACAGGATATTCAATAACGCTTCCCATACGTTTTAGCATTTCGTAAGATGTCGATGTTACTTTTTCACCAAGGACCAGAATTTCTCCGCTTGATGGTTTCAATAAATTCATAATCATGCGCATAATCGTCGTTTTACCGGAACCATTCGGACCTAATAAACCATAAACCTCACCTTTTTTTACATGCATATTTACATTCGATACAACGGCGTTCCCTTGGTAAATTTTTGTGAGATTATTTGTTTGAATAATATAAGTCATATACTGTACCTCCCTTTCTGCTATTTCTATTCTATGGATAGGAAGTTTCTTTTTTATTACCCATTTCTTACAAAAACCTTAAGCTACAATACGGATTAAAAAGAAACACACTTTAATTCAACAGTAAATGTAGTTTTTTGGTAGGGAGTACTATCTAAAAATATGTTTCCTCCTAATTGTTCAACTAATCTTTTCGTAATAGTTAAACCTAGCCCACTTCCTTGATAAAGCTTGTTCCTAGAATCCTCCATTGTGTATAGTCGTTCGAATATACGATCCCTGTCTATTTCTGTAATTCCTTTTCCTTTGTCCGATACTTCTATGTATACATAGTCGTTTCGATAAGTAAGCTTGAATCCAATTGTTTTCCCTTCTGCTCCATACTGGATTGAATTTGAAATTAAGTTATGGACTATACGCTGGATAGCGTCTTCGTTTCCTAAAACAAACATATGTCCTTCGGGTATTTCAATCGATACTTCAAATTCTTTCTTTGTTAAAATCTCATAATAATCTAGAATGATTTTTCGACATAGTTCACTCACATTTACTTTTGAAATTTCAAGTTTACTATCTTCAGATTCAAGCTTAACTAGTTCAAAAAAGCGTTTAATTAAATCTAAGACTTCTACCGTTTTTAAATGTGCCGTATGTAGTAAGGATTTTCTTTTTTCTTCAGGAATGTGTTCTTCATGTAATAGTATTTCGATATAACCAAGCACAACAGTAAGAGGTGTTCTAAGATCGTGAGAAATATTAGATAACATCTTTCGCATGGATCTTTCTACTTTATGAAAATTAGCCACCGTTTTTTGATTATGTTCTACAAGGCGGTTTATTTGTATTAATAATTTTTGGATGTGCTGATGATTTGTGTACAATAATAAATTTTCATGCGTGTTATTATTAATCGTTTCTTGAAGCTTCTTTTCGATATAGTAAATTTCCTTTATATGTACTTTACGCTGGTGAAAGAAATATACATTCAGTCCTAGAGAGAAAATAAATAAAATAAGAGCTAAATAAGTCATATTAAAGTTCCCCCAGCTTATAACCAATTCCCCATAAAGTTTTTATATATTTGGGATGGGAAGGGTCATCTTCAATTTTTTCTCGAAGACGTCGAATATGTACATTGATGACATTTTCATCTTTATAATATTCCTCTTGCCATACAAGGTTATAGAGCATAGATTTTGTAAAAACTTGATTTGGTCTACTGATAAATAGCTTTAAAATATTAAATTCTTTTAAGGTAAGTTTTAAATCGACATTATGTTTTTTGACAGAAAAGCTATTTATGTCGATGATTAAATCACCAATTTCAAGAAAACCATTTTGCACGCTCTCCTGATGATGGGTTGGCAACATGTAATCAGTTGTTCTTCTAATAAGGGCTTTAATTCTCGCAATTAATTCAATCATCGAAAAGGGTTTGGATATATAATCATCTGCACCAAACCCAAGTCCTAAAGCTTTATCTACAGCCTCTCCTTTGGCAGACATGATTAGGATAGGAATTGTACTTTTAGTTCTAATTAATTTTAAACATTCTATGCCATCAATTTTAGGAAGCATAAGATCTAGTAGAATTAAATCGAAATTTTGTGTATCTACTATTTTTAGTGCTGCCTCTCCATCAAAAACAGCTGATACTGTAAATCCATTCTTCTCTAAAGTCTCATGAATCATATTGCTTATATCATGATCATCTTCTACGATTAAGATTCGTTTATTCAAATATATCCCGTCCTTTATGTTTAAAATTTTTAATAAGTAATTTAATTGAAATTAAACAACTATTTTACACTTTGTTTATTTCTTTTATTGTATCAAAAGAAATCGTAAAAATTGAGGACGGTCTATTTCGGAAATTATTTATGGGTGCATAAATATTGTGGCAGTTATTTACTGGGCTCGGAATCTATGTACCATTGGAGGTTTTAGGGGATTTTATTATGCCAATATTTCTTTCTTTTTTTATTGTTTTTATGGAAATGCAAATACAATAAAATGAAACGTCAATTAGTGGAGTTTTCTTTATCTCCACTAATTGATTAGGGGAACTTAGGATAAGGATAGGTAATTTTGTTTAAATAGTATAAAAGGGGGCAGGGACTTAACGTAAATATGGTTTTGTCTGTTTAGTACTTACAGAAGCATATTATTTCAATTGAATTTCAATCGGTGTTAAGTCGATTTCTTTCTTCCCGATTTTAAAGTAAGGCTCAAGGATTATGGTTTCTGTATCTATGCCTTTTTCGAGAATAATTGAATTGTCAACTTGCCTTCTTAAAGAGGCATAGCCATTAACAGTTTTAACTTTCCCTCTAAATAGGAAGCGCTCTCCTTCAAGTCCCGCTTGTTTTTGAATATCAAAATGGACAATTAGACTTGTCTTATTAATGACTGCATCTGTAAATTGAACGATATAATCTTGGTCTTCGGATGAGGATATTTGTTGCAAGGAGTGTGTTTTTGAAGGCAATGTTTCAATTGGAACATTAAAGGTCCATTCCCCAAATACTCCTGCTATATAGGTAAATGTAATAGGTAAAGTTGCAAGATTGTTCAATTCTCGATCATTATGAAAAATAATTGCCCCAACGTAAGCATCCCCTTCTTTTACTATTGGACCAAGTGTAGCTCCCAGTCCATCTGTATCATCGTTTTGTTTAAACAAGTCAAAGGTATATCCAGACTCGGGTCCTTTGCCACCACTAATCTCAGCAGATAAATTTTCACCTGTAGCTTTAAATGTAATCCCTAAAAAATAGCCATCGTAGAAAGCGGAAGTAATAGCCATCGTTACGCCATTGTTTGTCACAGACTCATTAATCTCTGTTAATAACTGCTCTGAAGCCAGTTCCTCACCGATTGATAATTGAAACTTTTGATAGTAATCCCCGATAAAAGGTACCTCTGCTAATACATTACCGATGGGTGCAATGACTAAGCCGGATGCTAAAACTGCAGCGGCAGCTACAGAACTGAAAATCGAAATACGTTTGCTAATTGTTTTGTTTTTACGAAGCTTTTGTACTTTTTTACCTTTCGAAATCCCCTGTTGAATGGCATGCTGTACTTGCGCTTTTGGCACTTCAATCTCTTCAAATAAATCGTTTCGCATAGTATTCCTCCTCTAATACACTTTTCAATTGTATTTTTGCTCGCCGTAAGTGTGTTTTAATTGTAGAAGGTGGTTTGCCAAGCACATTCGCAATGGTTTTAATTGGTAAATCATAAAAATAATATAATGTGATACAGTTGCGATAATCTGTATTTAAATTACTCAAAGCTGCGGACAAATCAATAGCTACTTCTTCTGACTGATTAGATTCTAAAATGAATTGAATCGTTTCATCTGGTAATTGTACAGTCCGTTTTTGTTTTTCTAGCATTTTGTAGGCCATATGAATCAGTATTTTTACAAGCCACGTATTAAAAAAAGAGGGCTCCTTTAATTGTTTGATCGATAAAAATGCTTGAAAAGTTGCTTCTTGTACTACGTCTAATGCATCTTCTTTGTTTTGCATATGTAAGTAAGCCATTTTATAGAGTTTTTCACTTTCATGCATGATGAGTTGTTCAAATGCCTGTTCATCTCCAGCAATGGCTGCATAAACAAGTTGAGTTGAATCGGTCATATTGTAACCTCCTTTCACCTATTAGAGGCAATAGAACCTTTAAAAAGTTTCAAGATTATATAAGTATATCGAAAAAGATAAGGGGTTTTTTCTAAATATAGTTATCCTAAACGTTATGTGCATTCTACGATAATAAAATTTCGGTTATTAGAATTTGTCTAATAATAAACATTGAAATTGGAACTATTTGGTTTTTTGTTCGTATATAAGAAAGACAGAGAGGAGGCTACATAATGCATGAACAAGAAATTTTGACGATTACGAATTTGACAAAGAGCTATGGCAGTAAAGAGATATTAAAAGGGATTGACTTGCATGTTTCAAGAGGCGAAATTATTGGCTATATCGGTCCGAATGGTGCAGGAAAAAGCACAACAATCAAAATCATTTTGGGGATGGAAGGTGACTATGGAGGAGATATTAAGCTGTTCGGCGAGAATATCCAGCAAGGTCAGATTGAATACAAACGAAGAATTGGCTATGTACCAGAAATAGCGGATGTGTATGATAATTTAACGGGTTATGAATATTTAACCTTTATCGGTCAACTGTATGGGCTAGATTTAGAAGTGGCTACGACTAAATCCGAAACGTTAATGACGTTATTTGGTGTTGGTGAAGCGTATCATTCACGGATTTCCTCTTATTCGAAAGGGATGCGGCAAAAACTGCTAATTATATCTAGTCTTATGCATAACCCAGATATTTTGTTTTTAGATGAACCGATTAATGGATTAGATGCAAATAGTGTCATGATTTTCAAAGAGATTTTGTCTCAATTGGCTGCGCAAGGCAAGACGATCTTTTATTCGTCTCATCTCATGGATGTTGTTGAAAAAATTAGTAGCCGCATTATTTTGTTGAATGACGGAAAAGTGGCTGCGGACGGCACATTTGCGGAGCTACAGGCAGATAATGATACAGGAACATTGGAGGGCATCTTTAATCAGTTGACGGGCTTCGACAACTATAAGGAAATTGGCGAACAATTTGTTTCCGTTGTACAAGAGGTGCTATGATGAGAGATTTTAAAACATTAAAACTGCTGGATAACATGCGATTTCTTTTTAGTAAAATGGGAATCGATTATGAAGTCATGAGACAAATCCTCCACATTAAGCTGACAATGGATGAGCGCAGGGTTCCGACTTTATTTAGCCAAGCAGCAACGAAAAAAAGCGAAGAAAAAAAGTATGGTTACATCAAATCTTTATGGATTTATACTTTAATCGGTCTTGTGCTGATTCCATTTATAGCTTTTGGCGAGAACTTCCTTTTTCAGATGAGCATTACGTATGCCATCATTATTTTTATGATTATGACATCGATGATTGCGGATTTCTCTTCGGTCCTATTGGACGTAAGAGATAGAAGCATTCTTTCTACTAAGCCAATCGCCGCAAAAACGGTGAACGCAGCTAAATTCATGCATATCCTAATCTATTTAACGTATTTAACGATTGCCGTGACGGCGATTCCTCTTATCGTCGCTTTGTTTCAACAAGGTATTTTGTTCTTTCTTTTAACGGTGTTTGAGCTTGTGTTAATCGATATTTTTATCGTCGTTCTTACGGCCATCTTATACATGGTGATTTTACGGTTTTTTGATGGGGAAAGGCTAAAGGATATTATTAATTATGTACAAATCGCTTTATCACTAGTATTAATGATCGGTTATCAAGTCCTCGTAAGGTCGTTTGAACTTGTTAATTTAGATATCGTTATGGAGTTTCATTGGTGGAGTGTTTTTCTCATTCCGATGTGGTTTGCCGCACCGTATGAGTTACTGCTGAATGGAGATCGGTCTGTATTTACAGTCGTATTCAGCGTTTTCTCAATCGTTATGCCTATCGTATCAATCGGGCTGTATATTAAGCTAATTCCGACCTTTGAACGCAATCTGCAAAAATTATTAAATACAAGCAAGTCGAAAAAGGCAAAGCACAATCGCCTAAAGGAGTCATTATTAAGAGTTATTTGCCGAACAAATGAGGAAAGAGCTTTTTATCGTTTTTCTTCTCTGATGCTGAAACAAGAGCGTGAGTTTAAGTTGAAAGTCTATCCATCTTTAGGGTTTTCTTTCGTGATTCCGTTCATTTTTATGTTTAATGTGATGAGAACAGACGATGTAGACTATGCGGTCAGCACGAGTTATTTAACGATTTATTTTAGTATGTTCATTATTCCGACTGCTGTGCTCATGCTTGGTCATTCGGCAACATATAAAGCTGCTTGGATCTATAAAGTGTTCCCAATCGAGAACTATACCGATTTAAAAAAAGGTAGCTTAAAAGCGTTTTTAATAAAGTTGTATATACCCATATATGTCGTTTTAAGCATGGTCTTTTGCTTTATTTATGGAACAAGGATCCTTCCAGATTTATTGGTTGTTTTAGTAGCAAGCTGTTTGTACACGGTCATTTGCTATATCGGATTCGGAAGCGAAATTCCTTTTGCCAAGCCTTACAATGAAATCAGCGATGCCCAAGGGTGGAAAACATTCTTGCTGTTTATTCCGATAGCCATTTTAGCGGGGATTCATTACTTCATAGCATCAAAGTTTAGCTATGGCGTTGTCATTTACTTAGTCGTACTGATTGTTATGAATGTCGGTGCTTGGAAATTCTTGTTGCAACGTGGGAAGTGACATAGGAGGCAATGATTTTTGGGTGTTAAGAAGTATAGGCTTTAATGAACTATAGAATGGTGTGATTTTGGGTTTCACACCATTCGAGCGCTATTTTTTCCAAAACTGAAGACGTAAACAGAGGGTGATGACTGTGCAGTGGAGTAAAACGAAAGCCATACTGGAAGGCTTTTTATGTGAGAAGTTAAAGAAACGTATCCAGCTACATGCAACGGTTTATCGTATCCAGGATAGCCCGGGTAGAGTATGGATAACATTTGATAAAAAAGAAATCCTGAGTGCTTCTGACCTTACATTTGCCGTAAAGCATGGGCGCTTATATGAGCAGATGAAAGCAGAAGCAAATTTAAGCGGTATTCCATATAACCAAAATTGGGAAGTCATGTTCCAATCTAAGGAACGACAAGCTTTAGTAGGGGCCTCAGACCATGCAGAAGAAATCCTGATGAGGCAAAGCATTTTTGAAAGCTATCATCTGTATGCCCCATTGATGAATTATAGTCATTTGTCTATCGAAGAAGCATTAAAATCAGAAAATAGCATCATCCGTGCATTTTCGATGTTTGATAAAAGGCTAGGAAAACGAACATTAAAGAAATTGTATTTTACGGAGGGCACACATCCTTTAGTAATGAAATTTTATAACATACGATGTGCTGTTGAAGGAGTACAGAATGTGTTTTTGAGTTGGGCAAAGGGTTGAAATGGACTAAAAATGAAAGAGAGGTATTGTGATGAAGTATACTTGTCCGTGCTGTAGTTATAAAACATTGACGGAAAAGCCACCTGGTACATTTGAAATTTGTGAAATATGTTATTGGGAAGATGATAATGTGCAATTTAATCATCCTGATATTGAAGGTGGGGCAAATGTACCATCATTAAAGGAACCTCAACAAAATTACATCTAATTTGGTGCTTGTGACGAAGCGAGTATTCCTTCTGTCAGAAAAGTGAATGACTTCGAGGTGAAGGACCTTGATTGGAAGATGGTCATGTAAGGAGTTTTTAAAGTCAGCTGCTTCTTTTACATAGTGGGTTAGGCATATCAAAAGAATAGTATCGGAGGAGCCAGCGTGTTAAAAAAATTGCTGTGGATGATTCCACTTGCACTTATATTAGGGATTAGCTTTTCGGCGTTAGATTGGCCAATATGGGCGGCACTTGTAGTGTTTGCTTTAATAGCGTCACTTGAAATACCGTGGATGCTGTATATACTTTATCGATCACAAAATTTAAAGGGCATTACGAAGTATATTAATCAGCAACGAAATAATCCCATGTTTAACTATTTGTATCAATTGCGCGAGGGTTCAGATGCACAAATTACTGCAGCACTCGATCGTGTGTTAGAAAAATACAACAATCAAAAATTACAGGCGATATATGGTGCCAATCGCGCAGTGTTCTTAAAGGATTTTGATGCAGCACGTCGTCTAATCGCCCCTGTTGCACAAACGGAAATTGGACAATACACACTTGCGCTAGTTGCGGCATTGGAAAATGATGAGACAGAAATGAACAATTATACAGTACAAACGCCTTGGATGCAGTCGGGTTTAAATGCACACTTAGCCTTTGCTCGAGGAGATCGTGTGACATTTGAGCGTAATATGAAGCAGTCGATTAATGAATCTAAAGGTATTCAATATTATTCAAATATACATATGTTTGAACGAATGAAGCGAGAAATTTAGGGAGATGTGGGACAAGTGAGCACATATGGAGGGCATTATGAGCAATAGCAAGCAGTCAAAGCTAGAGCGGTGGCGAGCAAAATATGCAGCGCTACTTGTTGCATTAGGTTGTTTATATAGTTTCATTGTGAATTGGGGAGATAATTGGTTTTTAACAGGGGTAATGGGGGTAGGTGTATGCATATGCAGTACAATCGGTTTCTTCGATATAAAGCGGAGTTTGAAGCGTTAGCGTAGTGCATGGAAAGGAGGGGAAGGATGCTAAGTAGAAAAGAAATTGAAGAGCTGTTATTACAGGAAAGAAAAATTATACGTAAAGCGACAGCACATGATCGAGCGATAATACTTCAAAATGTAGAGAAACTATTAAATGAGTATCAAGGGAATAAAGAACATACAATTAAAATTTTAGAACTAAAAGCAATGATTGAAAGCGCGGAAATTATAGTAGATGAGGAAACCGAAACATACATTCATTATTCCATGACTATAACAAAAGAAGAAAAGCAAATAACGTTACAAGATTCACATTGGATGATTATCCCGAAGTAAACATTGGTTGAAGTAAAATATAAAACAGGCACTAGAAAAATTAGCAAAAGCAGTGATGGATATCGTTTTGAATGGTCTGGTGAAAGCGGTGTGTTTACTATCCACTAACAGAATTGATCTTAATATTTTACGGGTGATTTTACTATAGAAGTTGAATTTATTGTTTACAGAGGTTAGTACCATTTGCCTTTGCATCTATAACGCCGCATGAGCGTGGAGAATGAGACCCTGCAATAGAGGGAAGGAGGCTTATGCGGCTAGTACAAATGCTTTTGTGGAAATTTGGTTCAATCTATAGTATTTATCCTAGTGGGATTTTTCCTTTAGCTCGCTTTAATGTTGCTACTATAAGAAAGCTCACAATGACTAATAAAAGCCAAGAACTCACCTTTCCTAGATGAACCAAACTCCATGCATCGGTTTGGTTTGGATATTCCCAAGCGCCAAAGAATGTTGCGATATTTTCGGCTATCCATATGAAAAATCCAATGAGCACAAAAGAAAATGCGAGTGGCATACGATAACGGGTTCCATCAACCTCATATGTGACCCATGATTGCCAAAAGACGATAATGACAAGAGCAGATAACCACCAACGAACGTCAATCCAATAATGGTGAGTGAAAAAATTCAAATAAATCGCAGCTGCAAGAGGTACCACTACCCAAAAAGGTGGCCACTTAACCAGTTCCACCTGTAACCTCCTCCATGCTTGGCAAAGGTAACTCGCTACACTTGCGTACATGAATCCACTATACAAAGGTACTCCTAAAATTTTGAAATAACATTCCTCAGGATAAGACCAAGAGCCCATATGTACTTTAAAAATTTCAAGAGCAAGCCCAATAAGATGGAACAATGTGATCACCTTTAGTTCATCCTGTGTTTCAAGCCCAGAACGCACCATCCACCATTGCATCAAGAGGCAGATGATGAGTAGCCAGTCATACCGCGGTAGGAAGGGAAGGGCCATGATTTGTGTAATAGCCAAGGAGGCAAAAATAACGACTGGAAACAAACATGATAAAGCCTGCTCCCACCCAAAACGAACGAGTTGTTTTAGTGATTTCATGATTTGCGCCTCCTTGGCGAAGTTGATTCATTGGAATAATGGGGGTGTCCAGAAAGTAAAAACTTTCTGGACACCCCCTTACTTCTTAATAATTATCCATTAAGAAATATTGCTCCTGCGGTGGTCACATCAAAATGCCACCATCCTCGTCGCAAAGGTTCCGTCTCAAAATGCATTTTTAGACGGTCCCTTCAGTATTAATTGTTCTTACTTTATTAATCTTGCGTGTTTTCAGTAATTCGGTATTCTAAAATATCTCCAGGTTGACAATCCAAAGCTTTACAAATTGCCTCTAAAGTTGAAAACCTAATTGCTTTTGCCTTGCCGTTTTTCAATATAGAAAGGTTAGCCATTGTTATTCCAACCCTCTCCGAAAGTTCTGTTACGCTCATTTTCCTTTTAGCTAGCATCACATCAATATTAATTATAATTGCCATTGTTTTCACCTCAGATTGTTAAATCATTTTCTGACTTTATATCGATGGCATCTTGTAAAAGCTTTTGGAGAACGGCAGCAAAGATGGCGATAACCATTGAAGCAAAAATAAAGACCATCCCGATGACAATAATACCTGGGGCATCATCCATCTCCGCCATGAGATAGAAAAGTGGCATGCCCACCACATACAACATACTAATGGTAATTGCACAATATTTTATACTCTTTAAAGCTCTTACAGATATTTCCGAGAAAGCTTTATTTTTATCAATATAGCTTAAAAGCTTAAATGTTTGATACAGAGCAAAGTAAAAAGGAATCACAGTTGCATACAAATCAATTAAAACGAGATATTTGATATAAGCAATATGTGGATACAATTCCGCTGCAAATTCGCCTATCTTAGGTACCACAAATATACACAAAGCCAGAATAGGAATGCCCATAAGAAACACAGCGATCTTTAAAAAGAATGTTTCTCGTTTCATAAAAAACACCTCACTTAGTTAATGTCAATTTGAATTTAACAAATAATTTATCGTTTTACAATAAATTTTTATTTATTTTAATGATATTTTTATTGTTAAAAATGAAAAAGTATTCATCGTTATATAAAAATTGCAGATGACTTAATAACAGTTATTTAAAATAATTATGCATCAAGGCGAAGCAGGGATTTGACTAATTGATAGAAAAATTTACTAATGAGAGAACCATTTGTATTTTAGGAGATGATGAAATGAATGTTGTCGTAAAGGAATTACCGGAACAGGAAGTAGCGTTTATTCGAAGAACGGGCAGTTATTTTGAACCGCAAGACCATTGGCAAAAGTTGATACACTGGGCAAATGAGCATGCACTTTTTCCACCTCAACATGCATTTATCGGCATATCGTTAGACAACCCTGATGTAGTTGAAAGTAATCATTGTCGCCATGATGCCTGCGTGACCATTCCGAAAGATTTTGATAAAGAGGAACATATCGATATGCAATTCAAAAAGTTAGACGGAGGGCTATATGCCTTGTATCCATTTTATGATACGCCTGAAAAATTAAATTTGGCGTATAAATATATGTTTGAACAATGGTTGCCAGAAAGTGAGTATGACGCAGATGATAATCGATATAATCTTGAGTTTAGTAGAAACAACCCATTGGAGGACCCAGAAGGCAAGTTAAAGGTAGATTTGTTTGTGCCTATAAAAAGCGTTTAAACTAGCGTATCTTCAGTACTATGGATAGAGCGAGCCTCTACAGCGGTTTGTAGGGCCTCGCCTTTTTATGTCCAAATATGCGTTAATGTTCCTCATCTGTCGTAAACATATATTGCTTATGATAAAACCTCATGCTAAAAATGAGCCCTAAGGCGAGTGCATTGCCCATGAGCGAGCTACCACCATAGCTAATGAACGGTAGCGGAATGCCGGTAATCGGTAGCAATTGAATCGTCATGCCGATGTTTTCGAGCACATGGAATGTAATCATAGCGATGATACCTGCACAAATATATGTACTAAATGAATCCCTCACTATAAAGGCGGTTTGTATTAAATGATAGATGAGAAAAAAATATAAGCAAATGACTAAACTGGCACCTAAAAATCCCCACTCTTCTCCAATGACCGTAAATATAAAATCGGTATGATTTTCTACGACATACACTTCGCGGTCTTGATAGCCCTTCCCTATAATTTCGCCTGAGCCAATCGCATTTAGAGAAGAAATGAGCTGGAATCCTTCATTCGCTGCATAAGAGTGGGGGTCTAGCCACGAATAAATTCGCTCAGAATGATAGCCGCGAAAGCCAAGGTTCTCTTCTAAGAAGTTGGGCATATACACGGCCATCCATA
This sequence comes from Lysinibacillus sp. KU-BSD001, assembly GCF_042920265.1. Taxonomy (NCBI): domain Bacteria; kingdom Bacillati; phylum Bacillota; class Bacilli; order Caryophanales; family Bacillaceae; genus Lysinibacillus; species Lysinibacillus sp. KU-BSD001. The sequence continues at coordinate 28,424 of NZ_JBDQZI010000021.1, forward strand.
GTAGTAACACCGCAATTCCGCTACCGATGGCTAATGTTGGTACAATAATAGACCATGAAATCCCTGCGACGATAATGAGTACTAACGTAATGGCTAAAAATACAAGTGAAGAACCAAGGTCTGGCTGATTGAAAATAAGTACTAGTGGTACAATGAGTGCTGCGAGTATTTTGGCAAGTAATATAAAGTCGGTTTTTAACGTTTTGATGGTTTCATTTTCATTGTGTGCGCTAATGAGTTTCGCACAGGCGAGTATATAAAAGGTCTTCATGAATTCCGACGGCTGCATATTGCCAATTGGCGTATGATACCAGCTTTTGGCGCCGTTCACGATTTCCCCAATTTGTCCTTTTCCTTCGGGCATGAAAATTAGCACTACGAGTAAAAGTACCCCAAAACCATATAAATACCACACAATCTTCTTATATTGTTCCATATCAAACAACATGATAAACCCAATAATACAAGCACCCATACCATAATAAATCACTTGCTTCAGCGCAAAATTACTGCTGACATAGCTTGACGTCTGAGCAGATGAAATGGCCAGTATACTAATACATAAAAAGACCATTAATATAAAGGTCAGTTTCCAATCAAATTGTTTGAACTTTTCACTATCCATCTCCACACCCCATTTATTAACAAAATTCCCATCCACCAATGTAAACGCATTATACATAATAAAGTTCTACTGAATGATGAAATAAAGGTAAGGGAGAATAGGGATAGGGATTGCGCTCTAAAATGTAAAGCTTTGTTCATCTTCTGTTCATATACGCTAGTTATTCTAAGTGTAGAAAGAATTTGATGGGAGGAATAGAGATGAATCTTGCTTTGAAAGAAATGAAGAAAAATAAAAGCAAGTTTTTGATTTTTGGTTCGATTGTTTTTTTAATTAGTTTATTAACATTTATGATATCTGGTTTGGCGAATGGTTTATCGCAAGACAATGCAGCGTTAATAAAGGATTTGCCGAATGGCCAGTTTTATATGAGTGCAGAGGCAGACAAATCGTATAATCTATCGAAAATCAATCGTAACGTGCAGGAGGAAGTGTTGGAGGATCATCCAGATGCAACAGCGCTATCAATCCAAATGGGTTTTCTAAATGATCAACATAATAAGCAGCAAAGTGTGGCTTTTGTTGCTGCCACTCATTCTGATTTATTTGAGGATGTGCAACCTGGTGAAGTGATTCTAGATCGTTCGCTTGAAGAGGCTGGCATACAGGTTGGGGAAATTTTAACGAACACCCAATTGAGTGGTGAATTGGTCGTGAAGGGCTTTGTAGATGAAAAGAAATTTAGCCATGCACCCGTTGCTTTTATTAATATAGAAAACTACAAAGAAATGTACAGAGTCGAAGAGATGCAATTAATTTTTGTACCAGGAAATGAGCAGGTACAGGAAGTCAGTGGTTTACAAACATTTTCAAATAAGGAGTTCCTGAATACAATTCCAAGTTACAATGCGGAACAACTTTCGTTGAATATGATTGTTTGGTTCCTAGTCGTAATTAGTGGGATGCTGTTTGCGATTTTCTTCTATATGATGAATGTGCAGAAGCTTGGCTTATATGGCATTTTAAAAGCGATTGGTGTTAAAACAAGTACATTATTTAACATGATGTGGACACAAATGCTTTGTATTACGGCGATTGCCCTTACTATTTCGGTAGGGCTTAGTCAAGGATTCCATGTCATTGCGCCAAAAGGAATGCCTTTTAGTTTACCGCTTGAAACAACGCTCCTGTTATCACTCGTCTTTTTAATCATCGGGTTTGTCGGTGCAACGATCTCAGGATGGCAGATTAAAAAAATCCAACCACTACAAGCGATTCAGCAAGGAGAGGTGTAACATGGCATTTTTTACAATGGATGAAGTGAAAAAAACGTTTAGTAATGGTGAAGTAGAGGAAAACATCTTAAAAGGTGTGAACCTGACATTACATCAAGGGGAAATTACCGCATTAGTAGGGGCGTCAGGTTCTGGAAAAAGTACACTTCTAACAATTGCTGCCGGATTACAGCCTGCAACAGATGGGAAAATACTATTCGAAGGAAATAATTTAAATGCAATGAATCAAGAGCAAGTTCGACAAATACGAGCAAGTCAATTCGGCTTTGTGTTTCAATTTGCCCATCTTGTACCATTCTTGACGGTCGAAGAGCAGCTCCAGCTGATGCTCAATGTTTCTGAGTCCAAACAAACGAAACAGGAACAAAAGAAAGAAATCGATGCCATTTTAAAATTGGTCGGAATGGAACATCGAAAGCAGGCATATCCATCTTCATTATCTGGTGGGGAAAAGCAGCGTGTAGCGATTGCTCGTGCGATTATCCATAAGCCTAAAGTGCTTTTTGCAGATGAACCAACGGCGAGTTTAGATTCGAAAAGATCAAAAGATGTGATGGAGTTAATTCGAGAATTAACAAAAACGCTAAACATTACGACATTAATGGTCACACATGATGAAGAAATGTTACCTTTTGCAGACCGAATCATCAAAATGAGCGACGGTCTCATTATACAAAATGAAGCTTTAGGTTAATATTTGATAGTATACTGTTTAAAATAGCTCCGCTTAGGCTGGGCTATTTTTCATATATCACGAAAGTATAGGAGAAATGGCGATGACAACAATTTTAATTGTAGATGATGATATCCATGTGTTGCAGCTTGTTCGTATTTACTTATCGGAACAAGGCTATAAAGTGCTAGAGGCAAAGGATGGGGGCGAGGCTTTAAAAATCCTTCATAAAGAGCAGTGTGATTTAGCAGTAGTCGATGTGATGATGCCTTTTATGGATGGTTTTACATTAACAAAGGAAATTCGCAAGCACTTCCATATCCCAATCATTTTGTTGACCGCTAAAAATCAAATTGAAGATAAGGAGCAAGGGTTTTTGGCGGGTACCGATGATTATTTAGTGAAACCCTTTGAACCGAAAGAACTGAGCTTTCGCATTAAAGCCTTACTACGCAGATATGACCAACAGGCAGATGAATCGATTATTCGTATAGGTGAAACAACGATTAATAAAAAAAGCTATGAAGTGAAAATCGGAGAGCGAACAATATTGCTACCATTAAAGGAGTTTGAACTGTTGTTTTGGTTAATGGCAAACCCTGCACAAGTGTTTTCAAGAGACCAACTGATTGAACATATTTGGGGACTCGATTATGAAGGCGATGAACGCACCGTAGACGTGCATATAAAACGATTAAGAGAGCGTTTTTCTAAATGGACGGATGATTTTCAAATTAAAACGGTGCGCGGCGTTGGCTATGCATTGGAGGCAAAACAAGCATGAAGTCTCTTTATACGAAATTTGTACTCATGACGATTGGGATTATGCTTTTTAGTGGCATGCTCGCCTTTTTTTTATCGAACATATATTATCAGCAAAAGTTAAAACCTTACAATGACCATAAAACAACGGTCATTGCTGAATCGATCGCCACATATACGGACGAACATCCGACGCTTGATTTACAGGAGTATTTAGAAAACATCGCTTCAATCGGCTATCAAATATATTTAGTTGAACAGACGGGAGAAGCATCCTTTTTCGGCGCGCCATTTAGAAATGAACAGTTGGCGCGCTCAGCACAAGAATATGTACTGAATGGAAATGTTTATCATGGGATTCTTTATTTTCCACGTGAAACATTTGTCACGGGTTTTTTTGCAAATGAATTAAATAATACGATTGGTGTGCCATTAACCCATAATGGACAGCAATATGCTTTATTTTTAAGACCGAATTTAAAGCTCCTGTTTAATGAAATGCATTTGCTTTTTGCAGCGTTACTTGGACTAACCATTTTATTAAGTATTATTTTCGTCATTATTAGTACAAAGTTTTTAGTGAAACCAATTTCCAAGTTAACAACTGCTACAACATCTCTTGCGAATGGTCATTTCGATATTCAACTAGATGATAATCGGCAAGATGAACTAGGAGAGCTTTCGCGCAGCTTTTTACAAATGGCGAAAAAATTAGAGCGGGTAGAGGATACGCGAAAGGAATTTATCTCGAACATTTCCCATGATATTCAGTCGCCGCTATCCAATATAAAGGGCTATACAACCTTATTGGAAAATGATTCGCTCAGTCATATAGAAAGAAAGCAATACATTGCCATTATTAATGGTGAAATTAAAAGGTTATCTACGTTAACGAAACAGCTATTATTACTTGCTTCATTTGATCGGAATGAAGAGATTATGAAAAAGAAGCGTTTTAATGTAGGGAAGCAACTGAAAGAATTAGTGCAAAGTTATCAATGGATCATAGGGGAAAAGGGCATTATGCTGAGTTACAACTTACCTGACCTCGATATTAACGGAGATCCCTCCTTATTGAATACGGTTTGGGATAATTTATTAACAAACGCGATTAAGTACAATCAATCGGATGGTACGATTGATATAACGGTTGAGCAATGTACAGAGTCTATCGTTGTAACCTTTGAAGATACAGGGATTGGTTTAAGTAGGACAGAAATAGATAGGATGTTCGAGCGCTTTTACCGAGCGGATACTTCGCGTACACGAACAGTCGAAGGAACAGGCCTAGGTTTGTCTATCGTGTCAACGATTGTTCGGTTACATGAAGGAAAAATACATGTAGATAGTAAAGAGAATGAAGGAACTACCATTCGTGTGGAATTACCTGTTTAGTAACTAGGTATTAGAAAAGAGTCGATAGAGAATACGGTAAACTTTTGATAAAGAATTTTAAAAAAATAAAAGCGCAATCGCCTCGTTCACTGGGGGACTGCGCTTAGCCATTAAACAGTTGTAATAATTTGTACGCCTTGTTTTTCATATTTTTTGCCGTAAGCTGCATCGAGTATATGGTCTGTTACGATATAGTCAATTTCCTTTATATCACATATTTGTACTGTCACATCTTTTTCAAATTTAGAATGGTCGGCGGCTACAAATACTTTTTTAGCAAGATGAATAATTTGTCTTCTCGTTTGGACTTCTTCCACATTAAAGTCAGACAGCCCTTTTTCTACTGAAATGCCACTTGTGCAAATGAATGCTTTCGAAATATTTAACCGTTCAAAATTAAACAAGAACTCATAGGCTGTAATGGAGTTTTCAGATTGACGCAGTTTCCCGCCAATAATAATTACGTTCAGTTCACTGTTTATTAATTCAAGCACAATGGGTAGGGAGTTTGTAATAACAGTTAGCTGTTTGTAATGTTTAATATATTTGGCAATATGAAATGTCGTTGTCCCACTATCTAAAAAAATAGAATCGCCTTCCTCAATGAAACTAGCACAACGCTGTGCAATCCTCTCTTTTTCAGAAAGATTTTCTCTTAGCCTTGTTGCTAAGAGTGATTCTGCCTTATCATGCTTTACTAATTTAATGCCTCCGTAAAACTTTGTAACCGCACCTTGCTCCACTAATGTTTGCACATCTCGTCGAACCGTCTCCATGGATACTTGTAGTACTTTACTCAAGGCAGAAAGCTTCATCATCCCCTTGTCTTCAAGCAATTCAATCATTTTTTGTTGTCTTTCGATTGGATACATGGTCATCAACCTTTCTAGGAATATAACCATATTATACAAGAGTTCATCAATACTTTGTCATGAAGTAATCAACAATTAATAATCATTTACAATACATACATACGAGATTTACAAAGCTTTTCTATACTAACAGTAACAAATGTGAGGTGAAAATTTTGCTACAGTTAAAAAATATAAGTAAAAGTTATGGGGAAAAAACGGTATTAGGCAATATCAATTTTGAAATTGCAAATGGCGAAATTTTATCACTACTTGGTCCGAGTGGGTGTGGGAAAACAACATTACTAAATATCATTCTTGGGTTAACGGAGCAAACAGGTGGTCAAATTATGTATAACAATGAAGACATTAGCCATGTGCCAATGAAAAACCGTGGATTTAATATCGTCTTTCAAGATTTTGCATTATTTCCGCATTTAACTGCGTATGAAAATATCATCTATGGACTGAAAAATCAACAAAAGCAAGTGTCAAAACAAGACATTCAAGAATATATCGATTTCTTAGAGCTGGAGCCACATTTAAATAAACGCATTAGCCAATTATCTGGTGGACAAAAGCAGCGTGTTTCCATCGCGCGGACACTTGTCATGAAGCCTAAAATTCTATTACTAGATGAGCCGTTAAGTGCACTAGATGGCGTCATTAAAGAATCGATTAAGGAGCGTATTCAATCGATCGCACGTGATTTTGGGTTAACGACCATTATCGTCACGCATGATCCAGAAGAAGCACTTACGTTATCGGACAAGGTGCTTATTATTAATGACGGTCATGTCGCACAATTTGGGAAGCCTGCCGACATCATGAATCAACCGGCGAATGCATTTGTGGAAAACTTTATTTTGAAGCAACTGCACATAAAGCGCCAAAACATTTATCGCTTATTTGGTGAACAATATGCTTAAAACAACACAGACTATGCGTCTATTTTATGTGCCGTTACTTGTGATTTTTGCGGTATTTCTCATCGTGCCGCTCGCCTATATGTTGTGGCTGTCGTTCAGTGAAAATGGCGCATTTACACTACAGCATTATAAAGAGGTATTTCAATCGTCCGTTATTACTTCCATTGGGAATAGCGTAACTGTTTCGCTTGTAAGTGCCGTCATGACAACTACACTCGCGTTTATTGTGGCCTATACATTATATTTTACAACGATTCACGCGACGTTTAAAAAAGGTCTGCGTTTTATCATTACGCTACCGATGTTATTACCTACGATTACGTATGGATTTGTCCTCATCTATGTTTTTGGCAATCAAGGCGTCATCACACGGTTATTAGGTGAACCTTTGTTTTCCATTTACGGGTTTAATGGATTAGTTATTGGGTATGTGTTGTATACATTGCCAGCTGCCTTTTTACTCATTGCAAATGGGATGGAGTATGTCGATCAACGATTTATGCTTGTCTCCATTTTAATGAATGACCAGCCGATACGTCGGTTTTACCATACGGTGTTGCGGCCATTAATTGGCACGATTGGCGGGGCTTTTATTCTATCATTCATCTTGAGTTTCACAGATTACGGTATTCCCGCTTCAGTAGGGGGAACGTATGAGGTCATTGCGACGACACTTTATCAAACGATGCTCGGTTCCATTCCAAACTTTTCACAAGGTGCTGTCATTGCAGTGCTCATGTTATTCCCGGCTATTATTGGCGGCATTATGCTGACGCGGATTGATAAATACAATGTGTCGTATCAATCAGCATCCAATCAAGCACCGATTTCAAATAAAATCAAAAATATTTGTTTTGGGTTCAGTAGTTCGCTCGTTGCCATGGCGATTATCATTATTTTTTCTACGATGTTCATCGTACCGTTTGTGTCTGTATATCCATACAACATGAGCTTTACATTGGAACATTTAGAAAAAGCACTAGCGATGAAAGATGTTACAGCGGTGTATAAAAATTCCGTCATTGTAGCAATGGGTAGTGCAGCTATAGGGGTTCTGATTGCATTCGTTGCAGGAGTTATTAGTGTCAGAACAAACGTCAAGAGCAGACGATCGCTCAATTGGATTTCGATTGTCACGAATACGGTGCCAGGCATGGTTTTAGGCTTATCTTATTTACTTTTCTTCAATGATAGTTCATTGAAAGGGACATTTCTCATCTTGATTTTATGTAATATCGTTCATTTCTTTACAACACCGTATTTAATGATGAAAAATGCGCTCGAGAAAATGGACCCGACTTGGGAAGTCACAGGTGCCTTATTAAAAGATTCTTGGTTGAAAACGGTTGTCCGTGTCATTGTCCCAAATATTCGGAAGACCATTATCAATGTATTTTCGTATTACTTTATTAACGCGATGGTCACGGTAAGTGGGGTTATTTTCTTAGTTAGTACGAACACGATTTTAATGTCAACGAAAATTAAAGAACTACAGCATTTTTCGAAATTCAATGAAATTTTTATTCTTTCACTCTTAATTTTATTTACTAATATTGTCGTCATGACATTTTGTAATATTTTAAATTCGATGAAAAAAAGGAGTTTACTAACAAATGAACAGCAAAGTACTAGGCCTATTCGCATCTGGAAGCTTAGCTCTATTATTGGCCGCATGTGGCGATAATCAATCAACGGCAGACAATCAAGTCATTATTTATTCGAATGCAGACGATGAAGCAATTGAAATTATGGAAAATGTGTTAGATAGCAATGGTTATGAGGATCAATACGTGATTCAATCCTTTGGTACATCAGAGCTAGGAGGGAAAATGTTGGCGGAAGGTACAAGCATTGAAGCCGACATCGTAACAATGGCCTCTTATTATATCGATAGTGCACAAGCAGAACACAATATGTTTATTGATTTATCAGCTGAAGCAAGCACACTTGATACAGTTTCAAGCTATCAACTGCCTGTATTAGGAAACGTCGGATCGATTTTTGTGAACACACAAGTGATTGCGGACAAAGGACTAGCCATGCCGAAATCCATTAAAGATTTAATAGATCCGCAATATAAAGACCTCATTGCGATTCCTAATATTTTAGACTCTTCAACAGGCTGGTTATTAGTACAAGCGATTATTGGCGAGTACGGGGAGGAAGAAGGGAAGCAAGTATTTGCTGATTTAATTAAAAATGTGGGGCCGCATCTAGAAAGCTCAGGTTCTGGTCCAATTAAAAAAGTACAAACAGGTGAAGTGGCAGTTGGGTTTGGTCTACGTGCACAAGCCGTAGATGCAAATGAAGAAGGGCTACCAATCGAATATATTGATCCAACAGAAGGAAACTTCGCACTTGTCGAATCGATTGCTGTTATCGATCAAGAAGTAGAGGAAGAAGAAAAGAAAGCAAAAGAAATGGCAGAGCTTATTGCGAAAGAAGCACGTACAGAACTCATTAAACAATACCCTGTAGCGCTTTATGAGGGAGAGACGGTGAGTGCACAAGATACGCCTGCTTATTTAAAACAATGGGAATCTACATTAACAGTCGATTTATTGAAAGAACATGAAACATTCTTTAAAAACGCACAAACTCTAGGAGGTAAGTAACATGAACCGTTATAAATTATTGACACCAGGACCACTCACAACATCGGAGACGGTACGCCAGCAAATGCTAGAAGATCGCTGTACATGGGATGACGAATATAAGCAATTAACACAAACAATCCGCCACGAATTACTAACGATTGCGGGTGTAAAGGAAGAAGACTACACAACTGTTTTAATGCAAGGAAGTGGTAGCTTTGTTGTCGAATCCGTGTTAACTTCGACAATTCGTGCGACAGATAAAGTGTTAATTATGACTAATGGTGCGTATGGTGAACGACTTGCACAAATGGCGCAAAGAATCGGTTTATCACATGTGACTTATGCCACACCTTATAATGAATATCCAGATATGCAAAAAGTAGAAGACTATTTAATGCATGATGCATCGATTACACATATTGCGATTGTTCATTGCGAAACGACAACAGGTATTTTAAATCCGATTGAGCAAGTAAGTGCATTAGCGACACGTTACGGGAAAACATTCATTGTGGATGCGATGAGTAGTTTTGGCGGTGTACCAATTCCAGTAGGGGAATTACACATTGATTATTTAATCAGTAGTGCGAATAAATGTATTCAAGGTGTTCCAGGGTTTGGCTTTGTCATTGCCAAAAAAGCATCATTACAAAAGTGTGAAGGCGTCGCACGTAGTCTTTCATTAGATTTATATGACCAATGGAAAGTGATGGAGGTAGACGGGAAGTGGCGCTATACATCCCCGACACATGTAGTGGCAGCCTTTTTACAAGCCATTAAAGAGCTGAATACAGAAGGTGGCGTGCAAGCAAGATTTAAACGCTATGCAGAAAATAATCAATTACTGCGTGACCGATTAGCAAAAGTAGGTTTCGACAGTTATATTGAAAGCGATAAACAATCGCCAATCATTACAGCTTTCTTATATCCAAATGCGCAATTCCAGTTCAATGACTTTTATGAAGAGATGAAAGCACAAGGGTTTGTCCTATATCCAGGAAAGTTAACAGACATAGACACATTCCGTATTGGTAATATCGGTGAAATTTACAGAGAAGATATCGAAAAACTTTGTACGTTAATTGAAAACTATATGGCGGTGACAACAAAATGACAAAAATTGAAGGTATTATTTTAGATTGGGCAGGGACAGCAGTAGACTTTGGCTGTTTTGCACCGGTAAATGTATTTCTTGATATTTTCAAAAATGCAGGTGTTGAGGTGACATTGCAGGAAGCACGTGAACCGATGGGGATGCTGAAAATTGACCATATCCGTACGATGCTGCAAATGCCACGTATCCAAACAGCTTGGCAAAATCAATATGGACGCGCATCTAATGAAGACGATGTGGCGACATTGTATGAACAGTTTGAAGAACAATTAATGGTGTCGTTAGCGACTTATACAGATCCGATTCCAACCGTTTTAAATACAGTGAACGCATTAAAGGCGTCTGGTGTAAAGGTCGGTTCGACAACAGGCTATACGCGCGGCATGATGGATGTGGTAGTGCCAAATGCAAAAGCAAAAGGATACGAGCCACATACCGTTGTCACCCCGGATGATGTGGGTGGCTTTGGACGCCCTTATCCTTATATGATTTTTGAAAATATGAAAAGACTAGGCTTACAGGACGTGCGAAAAATTGTCAAAGTGGGAGACACGACTTCTGATATAAGAGAAGCGTTACACGCAGGCATTTGGGCGGTAGGTGTGATCATCGGCAGTTCAGAAATGGGGCTTTCACAGCAAGAATTTGAAGCATTAGATGAAGAGCAAAAGCAGCATGTGATCCACTCAACACGTCAAAAATTTGAAGCAGTTGGCGCACATTTTACAATTGAAACAATGGAGCAACTTCCGCAATTGATTGAAGAAATCGAGCAACAATGAACAATTGATTAGGATAGTTGTGTAAACAGAACCCCGGATAATAGATACTTTTAAAAGTAGATTTATCCGGGGTTAGTTTATCAATAGTGGATATTCATCTGAGCCATTGCCCAAAGCGCCTGCTATTAATATGATAAATGTGTAATCAACTCTTTGGGGTGAGAGCAACGTTATAAAAATCTTCAACCATTTACATAATTATTTTTGCGACGGGGAATTTTGTTAGTATATAATCTCCAACCTTTTCACCAAATTTAAAAATAATTAGCTGTTTTTCAAACAGTTTATTTAATGAATAGGTAAAATTTTTTTCTATATAATATAGGAAGGTTTTAAAAAGTATAGCACAACGGATATTTTTTTATAAAAAAGTATTGACCTTTTATCAATAAGCCTGTAATATAAGACAAGTCGTTAAGACATAACAAAACAACTTAACGAAATGAACTTTGAAAACTGAACAAGCAAAACGTTAACAATAAACGTTTCTGAATAAGAAACAAAATTTTGGACATCAAACATGATGCCAGCAAATTTGAGCT